>JBMFTE010000048.1:0-6312 GCA_049967195.1 Nitrososphaeria archaeon | reverse complement strand
ACAGGTTCAACGTTCCTAGTCTTTACGCTGACAAGGCCCAGGGCAATGCTCACCCCCTTTGGCCTAGGGTAGTCCTCAAAATGTTTAAGCTCATCATAATCCCTTATCCCGTCAAACACCTCCAACGGCCCTATTGTGCCTGCCTTCAGTTCATACAGTTCCGGCAACGCAAGGTCATAATGGCCCAGTGTGTTGAACTGAGTGTTAATCAAGTTGCCCCAGCAGGAATGCACCTGCAGGTTCTCAGCGGGCAGTGCGCTGAGCACCTCGTTGTTAATGCCTATTGCGTACTTGATCCTGTCCTTTGCCTTATCGCCGTAATACTGCCCATAAACGTCAAACTGCAGCAGGTCTGGCGAATCAAACTGCACCGTATCAGCGCCAGCATCAATAGCGCCCCTTGCCTCATTTATCAGTATCTTCTTCATATCCTCCAAGTAATCCTCCAGCGTTGGGTAAAATTCCCTGACCACGACCGCAGCTTTGCCTATGAAATTATCGTCCTTTGACGGCATAACGCGCGGGTCAGGGTAAAATATACTCATCCAGCTCAGTGATGGCATCGTTACTTTTACCCTCCTTTTTTCGCCGAGCTTTTCAAGCGCACTTTTAACAGGGGCAATTTCCTTTACAATGATTGGGCTGTGCTCATCGTACTGGATTTTTCCCTCCACAACCCCTACCATCACTTCATCGCCCGCAGATGCGGTTATTGGATACGCATGCTGCTTAAAGCCCGGCAGGCCTGATATATCACCAAAAAATATTGACCTCCGGTACTCTCCGTCGTTCACTTCATCGAGCCCGGCCTCAACCTGCATCTTTACTACATTAAAAATCTCCTCTTCAATGTTCTGCTCCTCAAGCTTCTGAGGCCTTGGGAGGCTGCCCGCATGAGTTGTCTTAATTGTCATAAATGTTTGAATTATATATCGGTATATTAAATTAGTGGTCCTTTATGGATTTACCTTCTTTTTTTCATTAACTTTTCCCGTGAAGCTGAACCTCATCACGTCAAGCTTGAGCAGCTGTATGGCAAGAGCCGGGTCAACTCCCTTGGGACATACCTCCGAGCAAGCGCCAGCATACTCGCACCCCCATACGCCTTCAAACATATCTATTTTTTCAAGCCTCAGCTTCTCCCCCTGATCCCTTGAATCACTATTGTACCTGTACGCCTGGGACAGCGCCTGCGGTCCAAGGAACCCTGGCTTTGTGTTGCTCACAGGGCACGCGTCAACACAAAGTCCGCACTTTATGCAGTAGGAGAACGGCAAATAGTAGTCAAGCTCACTCCTTTCCTGCCTGTACTCCGATTTGGCACTGAACTTTTCCTCCACGTTTTCGACGTACAGCCACGGTATCACAGACCTGTGTTTTTCAAAGAACTCACCCATGTCAACAACAAGGTCCTTGAGAATCGGGTGCCCCTCCATCGGCCCCACGGAAATCTCATCCCTCCCAAGGGAGAACAGGTGGGTTTCACATGCCAGCCTGGGCCTCCCGTTAATGACCATGCCGCACGAACCGCATATCCCCATCCGGCAGCTGTACCTCACTGAGAGCGTAGAGTCCTGCGTCTCCTTCACCTTTATCAGCGCATCCAGCACTGTTGTGTACTTGTTGGCCTTGACCACATACTGGATCTGCTTCATTTCCTGATTTTCTGGCATGTACCTGGTTATGTTCAGCTTTATATCCCTACTTGCTCCTTCCATCTCTCCTCTCACCTTTTACATAAACATCTTTAATCCCGATTGCGCCATAAACTATGGACCCTATGGCGACCAGGACCATCAGGGCGTACCTTGCATATTCTATGCCATGGAATGGAATTATGATCACACTTATGATCAGCAACAGGGGGACCCCCATCATCGCGATGTACTCCAGCACCATAACTTTTGAAGCCTTCATGGCCACCACCATATCAGCATCACGATGAGCCCTATTGCCCATATTGCCATGACTACGTAAGGGGCCACTGCCAGGTATTCAGGACCCTTCCCGTACCTGGCCCTGTAAAGCGAGGTGAATTCTTCGTTCAGGTGTCCAAACACCATACCGCGGCTTCTGGCAAGGGCCAGACCCTTTACTGTTTCAAACAGCTGAGGGGCAAACAGCACCCATACTACGGCTGTAAGAATTTTCACGGCAAGTCCAAGCGCCGGGTAAACTATCCAGACCAGCACAAGGACGCCGTACACTATGGAAACCGGCACGAGTATGCGGTAGAACAGCATGTGAATTAACCCCTCCGGGTAAAATGACGCCAGCCTAGCTATCCTTGACTGCGACCCGCGCCTGTCCTTCCTTTTGCTGTCCATCAGTACTTCCTCTCCATTGGCTGCCACCTGGTGATGCTCACGCTCGAATACATTATACTCGGGAAGCTTTCGGTCCTGTACGCAAGGGTGTGCTTGAGGAAGCTCCTGTCATCTCTTGCCGGAAATTCCACCATCGAGTGGGCCCCCCTGCTCTCCTTCCTGTTTATTGCTCCCTCAACTATAGCCTGAGCGATCTCGATCATGTTGCCTATTTCTATTGCCTCCCTCAAGTTTGCGTTATACACGTTCCCCTTGTCCGACACGTAAATTTCCCTGTACCTTTCCCTCAGCTCCTGCAGCTTCTTCCTTGCGATTTCAAGCCCAGCAACGGTCCTGAACACATAGGCATATTCATCCATGGTGTCCCAGAGCTCCCTCCTCAGCTGGTACGGGTTTTCCGTTCCGCTGTTTGAAAGCAACCCATCTATATCACGATCAGCTGAATCAAGCATGTCCTTTATGTCATCAACAGGCATGAGCCCGTTCCCCATTGCAAGCTTTGCGGCGGCCTCCCCCTCCATTCTGCCCCAAATTACGCACTGGCTGAGGGAGTTGCTGCCCAGCCTGTTTGCACCGTGCACACTCACGCAGCCACATTCTCCCCCGGCCCAGAGCCCCTCAACAGCGGTGTTTTCGTCAAGCATGACCTGGCCGTACAGGTTAACGTTTATGCCGCCCATGGTGTGATGTGCCGCCGGTCTGACGGGTATGGGCTCCTTTGCCGGGCTGAACCCCAGGGTCTTTACAACGAGCTCCTTTATCATGGGAAGCCTTTCATCGATCTTGGCTTCACCCAAGTGCCTGAGGTCAAGCAGCACATGCTTTAACCCTGACGTCTCGTCCACAAATCCCCTGCCCTGGTTTATCTCCGTAATTATTGCTCTGGAAACGATGTCCCTTGGGGCAAGCTCCATCTTGCTCTTCGCATAATCTTCCATGAACCTCCTGCCCTGATTATTCAGCAGGTAGCCGCCCTCCCCCCTGGCGGCTTCAGTTATCAGAACCCCTGAAGGGATCAGGCCGGTTGGATGAAACTGAGTGAACTCCATGTCCTTGAGGGGAACGCCAGCCTTGTACGCCAGCGCAATACCATCTCCAGTGCTGGAATAGGCTGTAGTTGTGAACCCGAAAACCCTAGACGCGCCACCCGTTGCAATTATACCGGCCTTTGCCACAAACGCCTTCCTTTCACCGTTCGAAAGGTCAATTGCTATGAACCCCCTGAACCTGTTGCCCTTGACCACAAGGTGCGTGGCATAGTGCTCATGAAATATGTCGATGTTCGGAAAGCTAAGTATGTTGTCATACAGCGCGTTGAGCATGAAGAAGCCGGTCTTGTCTGCAGCGAACGCCGTCCTGGGCACGCTCATCCCCCCGAATGCCCTGAGCATAATCCTGCCGTCCTCAGACCTGTTCCAGGGGACCCCAAGATGGTCAAAGAACCGGATTTCACCGGGTGCTTCGTTTACCAAAATTTCAATAGCCTGCTGGTCTCCCAGGTAATCACTGCCCTTCGCCGTGTCAAACCCGTGCAGATCTATTGAATCCCCGTTTTCGCCAGGATAGAGAACGCCTGATATCCCGCCCTCTGCTGAAACCGAGTGACTCCTCATAACATGCATTTTTGATATAAGCGCTATTCTCAGCTTGCCGTTTGAATAGTGAGCTGCCTGAAGCGATGCCCTCATACCTGCAAGGCCAGACCCGAGAATAGCGATATCATACTTTAGTATTTGCATTTATGATGCACCGCCCCAGATTTACAGCATACGCGAAGCCTGATCATTTGATGCATGTATTTTTGACTTGAATTATATATTAACACTGTTATGAAAAAATCAGTAATAATCTGCAGCTTTTAGCTCAAAGCGTCCGCTTTTGCGCAAACCGATTAGACGTTTATTTGGTATTATGAAAGTGTCACTCAGAACCTGAAGCGTTGTTTTCAAGGGGACGGCCGTGCCCTGGAAGCAGTATTTCATAGTTAAGTTCAAGCAACTTTTTCATGCTGTTTATTGCCATTTCCCTGTCCGCGTCGTAGCCGCCGACGCTTCCCTGAACCCTCCCGTCAATGACAGTCAGGCTGTCTCCAGAAAACAGCGCCCTGCCGTCGTACAGCGCAATTGACCCAGGAGTGTGCCCCGGCAGATGAATAACCCTGAAGCCGAATATGCTATCTCCATCACGTAATTTTTTGTCAACGGTTGTAGATGTGTATTTTGAAAATGCCCTTTTTATATCCTTTGGCATCTGGTCGATGTGCTCCGGTGTTCTTTCGCCAGTTATGTAGGGTTCGTCATCCTCATGCGCAAAAATTGGTGCCTTGGTGACCCTCTTCAGAGCTGCGGCGCTTCCAGCATGGTCCACATGATAGTGGGTAAGGATTATTCCTTTCACCCTTATCAGGTCGCACCTTTTTAGGAAACCACATATTTTCCTTACATTTCCGGGCATACCAGCATCAATTATTATTCCCTCGTTACCCCACCTTACAAAATATGAATTGGCATTAACGGAATCTATTGGTATCCTGTATATAGCATAATCAACATCCGCCATTTATTAGGTAATAACTAATTTATTATATTTAAAATTTTATCAACTTTTCTAAGGTGGTACCGTAATATATGCACTTAATGCAGGCTAAAATTGTCAACTGCACATATCAAGCACCCATCACCCCTGCAAAGCTAAATGATCCGAGCCTCTCTGCAATGCTTACCCTGTTCTTCCCCTTCCTCATGGAAACACCTCGTTCATGGCCATGGCACCAAATCCATCTAGCGGCGTTGTACAGTTATGCGTGTTTTATAACAGCTGCCTTAAAGCCTGCTGGTGCATGCTGTCAATCGCTTTAACCTTTTCGTAAATTTCATTTATATAATGGCCATCAGGCATTTCCCCCTTGGAAATCATTTCCCTTGCCCCCCTGACAGCCTCGTTTATTTCGCCCTGTAACCTGACGGTCTCATCCATGGCTTTACTGTAGGTTTCCCACCCCCTCCGTGAAAGCTCGCTGTTCAGGCTTTTCTCATTTTCCCAGTAATCGCTGCCATACCACACGGTGCCGGGACCGAAGAAAAGTGGCTTGTACAGGGAAATGCACGGGCTTGGTGAGAAGGTGAACCACTGCAGCATGTAGACCGGCCCGATTTCAACTATCATTGAATTAACTGTTTGAAATTTCCTTGTAAGGTTTCCCGAATGCATGCATATGTCCCTGTTTGAACCGTTCTTTGGAGTGAATTTTTCCCGGGCGTGCATTCTCATAATTTTCATGATGCCCCCCAGGCTCACGTTTCCTGAAGCGAGCTGCCTTGAAGTGGTTTCCGCCCTGTAACGCCCCCTGCCAAAATGGGTGTAGATCATGTCGACCTTCATTCCTTCCCTCTTTGCGAACGGTGCATTTGAAATTGAGCCGTATTTGTCAACCTTTGAGTACCACCACTTTTTTCCAAACGTATCAAGCACGTACGATTCATCCCAGTCGGCTATCAGGAATGAGTTGTCGTAGTATTCCCTTTTCTCAAAGCTGTTTGACCCACCCTGCCCGTACTCCTCCAGGTACTGGATTATTGCGCTCATGGCTTCCCTTGCATTTTTGCCGCTTTCCAGCCCAAGGCGCAGCAGGTCCATGCCCAGCAGGCCGCCCCTGTCAAACTTTCTCCTTGTGAAAATTGCTTCATTACCTATGGCAACGCCGTACTCATTTGCCCCCATCTCTGCCCCCCACATCCACCTTGGCCTGGAAATCGTGATTGCATTTGTCTCCCCCTCAAACCTCGCATTGACATAAGTGCATTTCACCTCCCCATTCCTTCTGATCCTCTCGTAATGTTCAACCAGCTGCTCTTCATCGGGCTCCCTGTCGCTGTTCTTTGCAAAGTATGTTATATTACCGTCTGAATTGTTCTGCCTCAAGGAAACGAGGGTGTCGCACATAATTTGTTCATTGCAACAATTAGCTGTTAAACGTTTATCTTGC
>JBMFTE010000047.1:0-6510 GCA_049967195.1 Nitrososphaeria archaeon | reverse complement strand
TCGATGAAGCGGGAAGCGTCCAGCTTTAGCCGGGCGTAGTTCACAAAACAAACGACGGTGTTCATAATTAACGCTATTTCTCATAGGCGCTTATCCCCATAATAAGAGCGCCGGGGGTGGGATTTGAACCCGCAAGGCTGAGACAGCCACAGGCTCTCAAGGCCTGCCCCATACCAGATTAGGGGACCCCGGCTACATCCATTCTTTAAGGTTTGCCCTACTTAAAAGTTCAGCTGCTAGTTTTCCTGATTTTTCGTATACTTCATTCTCATCCACTGTGATAACCTTTCCGTCCTTTTTCAAGAACTTTCCATCAACTATTAGATCAGTGCAGTCCATGCCAGTACCGGAATAAATCAGGTTGGAAACGGGGACCACAGGTGGTACAAGGTGAGGTGCCCTCAGGTTGAAGATTGCAATGTCAGCCCTTTTCCCCTTTTCAATTGATCCGGTGAACTTCTCTGTTCCCATAGACCACGCACCGTTTATTGTGGCGATCTTTATTATATCCAGCACGCTGATCGCCTGTGGGTTCAGGTCGTTTACCTTCTGCAGAAGCAGTGCCAGCTTCATCTCTCTTATCAGGTCATAGTCATCATTGCTGGGGGCGCCGTCGGTGCCTATTGTTACGTTGACACCATTTTTCATCATCTTAGTGACGGGCGCTATGCCAGAACCAAGTTTGCTGTTAGAAGACGGGTTATGTGAAATGCTTGTGCCGCTCCTAGCAAATATCTCCATGTCCTCGGCGTTGAGCCACACACCATGAACGTAAACGTAGTTTCTGCCAACCATCCCCAAGTCATTCAGGAACTTGCCTGGTGACTTGCCCCTGCCTGCAAAATACCTAATGTCATCCCTCACTTCAGCCAGGTGCATAGTTACGCCTGACCTGTGCTCCTTCACGGTATCAGCTATCCTCCTGAACAGCTCGTCGCTGACAGCGCCCGGCGTTCTTGGTGAAAACCACATCCAAATTCTGTTATCCTTACCGTGCCACTTGCTGTACATCTGTTCATAAATTCTGAATGATGTTTCTGCATCCTCAACCAATCCCTGGTGCAGTATCTGTGGCTTATCAGCATAGCCCGGCGTGTCCATAATCTGCTTACCTATTGCTGCCCGCATGCCGCTCTTGTAAACATTTTCAACAGTCCTGTCGACGTTATACCTGGCATTTATAGAAGTCGCTACAAATGACGATGTGCCGCTGTTGATCATCTCCAGCAACGTCAGCTTTGTGCTTATGTCCATTATCTCCTCAGTCATGCTGCCCTGAAGCGGCCAAACGTAGTCCTTCAACCACTCGATGAGTGCCACGTTATCAGGGACGAGCCCCCTCAGGATCCCCTGTGCCAAATGCACGTGAGTGTTCACCAAACCCGGAAACACCACTTTATCTTTCCCATCTATCACAAACTCAGCCTTGGCGTGTACCCCCTTGCCAACATCAACTATTTCCCCGTTTTCTATAAGAATGGAACTGTCCTTTATTATTTCATTTTTGCTGTTGGCGGTGACCACGGTGGCATCTTTTATAAGAATAGTGCCGCTCATGCGTTTACCTCCTTTGCATCATTTAAAATATTATCGTAGGCCTAGGGAAATAGTTTATTAATTATTATGCAACTTTCTACTTTATGAAATATATTCTGGCAATCACTGGCGCCAGCGGCATAATATATGGCGTAAGGCTAGCAGAGGAACTTGGAAATATGGGGCACGACGTTTACGCCATATTTACCAATGGCGCGAAGGCAACCGCAAAGTACGAGCTGAGCGATGCGATGGAGAGGGTTGGCAGGTCGTCAAAGGCCATATTTGGCGAAAATGAGCTTGATTCTCCGATGGCGAGCGGTTCAGTGAGGTTTGACGGGATGGTCATTGCGCCGTGCAGCATGAAAACTCTAGCCTCAATTGCTAACGGGCTTGAGGAAAACTTGGTCTCACGTGCAGGTCTTGTACAACTGAAAGAAAGGCGGCCGCTGATACTGCTTCTGAGGGAGACCCCACTCTCCACACTGCATATAATGAACATGCTGAAGGCTTCTATTGGTGGAGCTATCATAGTTCCTGCTTCCCCCGGCTTTTACGGAGCCCCAAAGACAGTAGGAGATCTGGTTGACTTTCAGGTGGGAAAGGTGCTTGACCTGCTAGGGATACAGCACAACCTTTTCAGAAGGTGGTCAGGCCCTGAAGGCAGCGGGGATTGACCTGGCCGCTTCCATTCGCAGGCCAACCGGGCTTGCGATTGTCGATCACTCCCTCCTGTGCACGGTATCAACTGTATACAGTGATGAGGACATCATCAGTTTTGTTACCTTAAACTTGCCCGATGTGGTTGTAATAGATGCCCCGCTGAGCGTGCCACTTGGCAGGTCCAGCATAGATGACAGGACCGGCCCGCATTTCAGGAAATGCGATCTTGAACTCAGGCGCCTAAAAATAAAGTTCTTTCCGGTAACCCTTGGACCGATGAGGCAGCTTACAAAGAGGGGCATCTCGCTTAAGCTAACGCTTCAGGGACTTGGCTTTAATGTTATAGAGTCGTTCCCGGGCGGGATACAGGACGTCCTTGGGATACCAAGGCATAAGGACATGGCGGGCCTGCTCAGGGGCCTTATGGAAAACGGGTTAACTGGATGCGGCGACACAGACAACGAGCACGAGCTTGACGCTGCAACGATGGGGTATCTGGGTCAGCTGTATCTGGGAAAAAAGGCAGTTGCGCTTGGCGACCCGCAAGAGGGATTGCTGTACCTGCCCAAAATTCCTGAATGATGCTCCAAAACATTTTATTATGCCAAGTGTAAGGGAATGCCAATGAACAGAGAGCTTGTGGTTAAAAATGGAATCATAGTAACAATGAACAAGGACAGGGAGGTTTTTGAGGGTTCGCTGCTTATTGAGAACGGCAAGATTGCCGGCGTGTACAAGGGCAAGCAGGGCCCTAAGGCTGATGTGGAGATCGATGCGCAGGGTGGCATCGTTACACCCGGATTCATATGCGCCCACACCCATCTGTACGGCATTCTCCTGAGAGGCGCATCCCTGAAGATCAAGCCCCCGACTGACTTCACGCAGAACTTGCAGAGGATATGGTGGCTCATGGATGAAGAAATGAACGCCCAAGATGCTTACATAAGTGCCCTTACGGCTTCACTTGAACTTCTGAGGGCTGGCACAACAACTTTTGCTGACACCTTTTCCGGTCCAAACGCAATAGAGGGCGTGCTTGACCACATTAACAAGGGCGTCAGCGAAACTGGTATCAGGGGTATACTTTCCTTTGAATCCACACAAAGGAGGAGCTTGGAGGAGGGATACAGGGGCCTCAAGGAGAACGCGCGCTTCATAAAGGGCTCCGGCAGGGGGATGATCAGCGTGCATGCCTCATTTACCGTGAAAGATGAATTTCTCAAGGAGGCAGCGGAGACTGCGTCCAAACTGAATGTCCCGTTCACCATACACGCGTCCGAAGGGAAGTGGGACCTTTACCATAACCTAGAAAGATACGGCAAAAGGACTTTTGAAAGGCTGAACAACTTGGGGATCCTGAGCGAAAGGGCCGTGGTAGCGCATGCGGTAAATGTTAACGAGGACGAGTTGGAAATAATAAGCAAAACTCACACCAACATTGTCCACAATCCATTGAGCAACATGCTTAATGCTGTTGGTGTAGCCCCTGTTCCTGAAATGAAGAAGATGGGCATAAATCTGAGCCTGGGCAATGACGGCTATATATTTGACACCTTTGAAAACATGAGGGCGGCTTTCCTGATGCACAAGCTGAACAAGCTCGACCCGCGTGTCATGAACTTCATGGACGTAATTGAGATGAGCACGGTCAACGCGGCAAAGGCCTATGGTTTGGACAAAGAGCTAGGTTCACTTGAGGCCGGCAAGGCGGGTGACGTGGTAGTGATAAGGCCGCAGATCAGGCCAACGCCTCTTACCCCAGAAACATCATATGCCTACCTGATAAACGGTGTAAACGGAAAGGATGTAGACACGGTGATAGTCAACGGCGAAGTAGTACTATCAAATGGGGTCCCAGTAAAGTTGGACATAGAAAAGGCTAACAAAAAGGCAGCGGACATGGTGAATGATTACTGGAGAAGACTGTCAAAGGCTAGGGAAAGGATAGAGGTGCTCTGATTTAACGCATGCCGGCATAAGTCATGTGTTTATTCTGCTGCTGATTTAGGTTGCTCAACTTGGGGCATAAACAAGTTCCCTGCAGGATACGACGTGCTAAGGTAAAATATGCAAGAATAGAGGTCAGGGGAAAAACAGTTGACATAACAGTTCCATATAACTATGATATTAATGCCCTGGTTAAAAAGCACCTTTCATGGATAGAAAAAAAGCTTGGGGAGTATGAACTTTTGCTTGAAAAATCCAAGCAAGTGAAGCTGGAGCACAGGGATGCGTCTAGTTTTTACACGATTGTGCACGACATAACACGGTCAATAAGCAGGGAAATGGGCATCGGCATGCCAGTTATCAGATTCAGGAAGATGAAGAGGAAGTGGGCCAGCATGAATTCAAACCGCATAATGACTGTAAACATGACTATTAGCCTTCTGCCGGAAAGGCTTGTCAGGTACATCCTCTTTCATGAGATGTGCCACACCATCGAGATGTCTCACAACAGCAGATTCAAAAGCCTCATTAGGGGCAAATACCCCAATTACAGGGAACTGGACATGGAGCTCAGGACCTACTGGATCGCCATCTGGGGAGCTAATTTAAATATGCCAGACGACTACTGATATGCATGCCTGAACCTCAACACATCAAGGCAAAGGTCGGAGATATAGCTGAAAGGGTTTTGCTAGCTGGCGACCCCGACAGGGTGAGGCAGTTGTCAAACATGCTTGAAAATGCCATTGTTGTAAATGAAAACCGCGGCTACATAACATACACTGGCATTTACAGGGGGCAACGTGTCACCATTGCCTGCCACGGGATTGGCGCACCTTCGGCTGCAATTGTTATAGAGGAGTTGCGGATGCTCGGGGCTAAGGTCATGGTCAGGCTTGGCACAGCAGGTGGGTTACTGAAAGAGATGAAGTATGGTGACGTGCTAATTGCAAGTGGCGCATTCCTGCCTGTGGGAAACATCATGAACCAATACAGCGGAAATGTCATACCACCAACTGTTCCCTCATATGACCTGCTCAGTTCTTTGGTAGATGCCTCAAAGATTTCCAAGACTTCGGTATATGTTGGCCCGGTTTATTCGGGGGATGCATTCTACGCAGAGGATAGCGATCATTCAGTCAAGCTTTCAACACTGGGATACGTGGGGGCTGAAATGGAGGCGGGGACGTTGTTCTCGCTTGCCTCATTGAGAGGATTTAAGGCTGGAGCGCTTTTCATGGTAAGTAACAACATTGCACTGAACACACCGCTTTATGATGCGTCAAAGCTCAGGAGCTTTCTGGACAATGTGGCATCCATAGCTATGGATGCGCTTGTTTCAGTAAAGCCAGATTCTCATCATCAGAGTTCGTAGAGTTCCTTGAACAGCATTATTATTCCCTGAGGCGGATATATCCCTCTTTCTGTAATTATAAAATCAATATATTCAGGAGGCGTAACGTCAAATGCCGGGTTTAGCACCTTTATCTTAGGATGTTTTTCCAGCCATGTCTTGGGTGCAACTTCGTATGGACTCCTGATCTCTATCTCGATCAGCTCTCCAAAATAAGTCTGCGGGCTTATCTTGTATGTTTCCGCTGCAACCATAACCCTGGACCTAGACTCCTTGGCAATCGCTGCTATGGTAGATGTACCTATTTTGTTTACAACAGCCCCGTTTACTGCTATTGCATCAGCACCCACAACCACTTTGTCCACCTTCCTCATGTAAAGCCTGGCTGCGCTGTCCGGTATCAGCGTAACATCAATGCCGGCATCCGCTAGCCACGCCGAGGTAAGCCTGCCCTGAAACCTGGGTCTAGTTTCCGTAGCAAATACCCTGAAGTTCTTGCCTTCGTCGAAGGCAGTCTTTATGATACTTATTGCTGACTGGCTGTTGCAATGGGTCAGTATAATATCCCCGTTTACGATCCTCTTTGCACCTATCTCCCCAATTTTTTTTTGCGATTCAATGCTTTTCTGTATAAAATCATCTGCAGCCTTTGATACAAATTCTTTAAGCTGATTTACATCAAGCTTAATTTGAAGCCCCTTTTGCGCAACTTTCACTATACTGTTAACCCCGTTTGGCAGTGACACCGCAGTTGGCCTTGATGACTTCAGGTAATCCCCTGCCTTCTGTATACGTTCAAAGAATTTGGCGGGGTCGTCGTCGTTAACATATGATATCTCATTCTTTAATGCCGCAACCGCCGCCCTGGCTATTCTTCCTGCGCCCCTCACTTTCATACTTTTTATGTCCTCGAACGTCTGCTTCAATTGTGGTGAAAATTCTGTTGACATGGCATAATTAATGCGTGCCTTTATATTAAAGTGTTTTCGTATAGTTTTTTGTTGCGTTGG
>JBMFTE010000046.1:0-7011 GCA_049967195.1 Nitrososphaeria archaeon | reverse complement strand
TTTTTTTCCAATGATTTTTGTTCCTATTTTTTCTCCTTTTATTGCAGTAAGCATTGAACCTTCTTTTTTACCATTAACTATATAGGTTTCAATGCCTGCTGAAGAAGCAATAAAAGCGGCATCAAGTTTAGATTTTATTCCGCCTCTTCCAAATTCGCTCATACCATCCACATTATCGTATATTTTTTTATCGTTAGGCTCTATAACATCCAGAGTTTTCTTTTGATTGCCGTCAGTTATAAATACACCATCAACATCTGTCAGAAGCACCAGCTTTTTTGCCCCTATCCCCTTTGCTATAATAGCAGAAAGCCTGTCATTGTCTCCAAATTGCACCTCATTTTTTATACTGTTTAAATTAAGCAGTTCCTTTACTGATACTGCATCATTCTCATTTATTATCGGAATTATATTCAGCTTTAAAAGCGATTTAATTGTTCGTAAAAAATTATTATAACAATTTTTTATCATCAAGTCTTCTTCAGTAATAAGAATTTGAGCTACGGTAAGCCCGTTTGCAGCAAAGCTATCTATGTACATTTTTATTAAAAGAGGCTGACCCACGGCTGCCGAAACCTGCTTTTGCGTAAGGTCAAGGTCCCTGGGTTTAGCATTCCAGCCAAGCAATGAAATTCCGGCTAGTATGGCTCCTGAAGTTACTATAACAATAGGCAATCCTATTTCCTTGATTGACAGGCTTGCCTGCTTGGCCAATGAATTTATCATGCCTTTATCTAATCTACCGTTTGTTGATAGAACAGAAGTTCCAACTTTTACCACTACTGGCGACTTCAATCATCTAAAAGGAATATAGCAGATTTAAAAAATTTTCCATGATGAGTGAAAGCTGCGCCCAAAATTATTTGTAATAAATAAAATTACCCCAAAAATTAATCAAAAAGGATTAATTAAGGTACATTTTATACTGCATATAATGCTAAGCGATACATATGGCAGGACCATGACTAAGCTGAGGCTTTCTGTTACTGACGAATGCAACTACAGATGCGTTTTTTGCATGCCAACCAACCCAAAGTTTTTCAAAAAGGAAGAATTGCTCACAGTTCCTGAAATAGACAGGCTGGTTAAATTATTTTCTTCGATGGGAGTTGATGAAGTAAAGCTTACTGGAGGGGAACCTCTTGCAAGAAAAGATCTTCCGCAAATTATTCAGGTAATTCATGCACATGTTAAAACAATAAGCATGACAACAAATGGCTATTATTTGAGCAGCAAGCTCACTGAACTTCAAAAATCCGGGCTTTCAAGACTAAACGTAAGTGTTCACTCATTAAATGAGAATAAATACAGAAAAATAACCGGAGGTGGAAATTTAAAAGCGGCTATGGATGGAATAAATGCCGCAATCAAACTTGGACTGGCCCCAATTAAAATCAATATGACTGTAATGAGGGGTTTTAATGATGATGAAATACTGGATTTCGTTGATTTTGGCCTAAGAACAGGCATAATAGTTAGGTTCCTTGAGTATG
Organism: Nitrososphaeria archaeon; assembly: GCA_049967195.1. GTDB lineage: Archaea > Thermoproteota > Nitrososphaeria > Conexivisphaerales > UBA164 > KM4347-05. Next base: position 5,518 of record JBMFTE010000046.1, on the reverse strand, counting down.
AACCCTTTAATGGCAGGGAGGCGTGGACTTCATCAGAATTTGTAAATGCCAGAGAAATACTGGGCAAAATCTCAACAAAATACCAGCTGGCACAATCCCCAAGAGAGATGCACAGCACTTCAATTTATTATAGTGTTAACGGTTCTGGCAAAATAGGCATTATACCATCAGTTTCTGCGCCATTCTGTCAGGACTGTAATAGATTAAGAGTTACGGCTGATGGCAAACTTGTGCCATGCATGTATTCACATTATGAAATCGATTTAAAAAAGCCGCTTCGTAGCGGCTTGGAAGACAATGAAATAAAAAATATTATTAAAGGTGCGGTCAACGGCAAATTCAGAGGCGTTATAGAATACATTGAAAAGAATGATTTACCTAGCTATATAAGGTCCATGTACAAGCTTGGCGGCTAGATGATATTTTCAAACGGGCTGTTACTTAACGTTCTGGGAAATCCAAATGAATGTACAAAGTGAGTAAATGCCTTTTTAAGGTTTTGTTCTGGTTTAGGATTGTGTTCGTAAAACAGCCCCTCCATCAGCTTTGATATATGAAATTTGAACTGATCTTCGTCCTTTACAATAAAAAACATCACGGGGGGCCTGCTCCCAAAAAATGCTGTGCTTGAGAACTTCCTCCCCTCCATTCCTACGCCAAAATTGACCCTGACTGTTCTTAACCCGGGTTCAGCTTTTTCCACCCTCTTTCCTGCAATGAATTTGTCTATTCTAGCAAAACCGTTGAGCTCTATTTCCAGCTTTATCCGTTCTAGGTCTCTTTCTCTGCCCTTAAACAAGCCTATGCCCTTTAGCCATCTGTAAACTGTAGGTACAGAAACATTCAATTGTTCTGATATCTGATAAACGCTTGCACCACTGTTGTACAGGCTAACTAACCTGCTAATATAACCGCTATCCTTTGTATAATAGGGCTTTCTTCCAGCCTTTTTCGTACTAATCGCTATGGCGACGTTTGCGTTCAATTTATGATAGGCATAAAACGCTAGTATATAACCTTAATTGCATATTTTAAAATATATTTTGAATATTCAATATGTTATATTTACAACATCATTAAATTAACAGATAATTTTTTATAATTTTTTAATATCCATGTACCCGCTTTTCCTTGTTACGGCCCACTTGATGTTTGTCTTAAATATCTTTGAAGCAAGGGCCAAGAAGCTGGAGTACAGCAGCACAAAAGTGTAAATTACAGATAATGGTCCCTTGAAACTGACATTCTTGTCTCTATAAATATAATATAAGTAAATAGCTGCACCCAATGCCATGCCCAAAATATTTGAAGCTATTCCACCAATCATTATTAAGCCGTATAGATGATGAGAAAGCATTATTGCGGTGGGAGTAACAAAGTACATAATAAAGGAGATGGCCGCAAATAAGGGCATTGTCAAATATAACCATACATGTAACTCGTGTCTATTGCTGAAATTAAGCTTATACAGCGCTAGAGTGTCAAGAAAACCCCTGTACCATCTGACCCTCTGGTTAACAAAATCTTTTACGGATGAGGGTGATTCAATAAGAACCTCACCGTTAAAGTAATGCGGTTTAATCCTAGCCTTGACTAGCCTGACCCATAGATCTATATCTTCTGTAAGCGATTTTTTAAACAAGCCTACCTTTTCCAGTGTCCGCCTGCTTATTATCAAATTATATCCAAAAACTGGAACCGGAAAGGCCAGCCTTTCACTGCCCTGCGCTATATATTTCGCTACTTCTGCTTCAAGCGATGATATCGTAGGCAACCAGCTTTCCCTAGTATTTATAAATCTGTAAAAACCATTTTGCACTTCTTTTCCCTCAAGGTAACCGTGGAGCGCTTTTTTGAAGTAATCTAACTCAGGAAGCGCATCTGCATCAAAGAATGCAATTATATTGCCATGAGAAGCCCTAACACCGTAATTAAGCGCAGCAGCTTTACCGCCAATGTTTTTTTCAAGGTGATAATATTTAACATTTGGAAATTCTCTTGAATACCAGCTTGCTATATCAGGAGTTGAATCTGATGAACCATCTTCGACAACTATTATTTCCAGTTTATCCTTAGGGTAATTGACTCTGGTTAACCTTTCCAACAGTCTTCCCAGCGTTTTTTCTTCATTTTTAGCGGGTATTATTACAGAGAAAGGAACTGTTGTACGGTCAGCTAGATCAATATCTTTATTTCTGATGTTCTGCAAAAATCCCGCTGCAATAATTATGCCCCAGTATAGGCCAAACACGGTTAGTATAGTTTCCATTGCCATGTAAAATATACTGAGGTATTCCACAATTTTACTTAAAATAATGGCATTTAATAAATTTTATCTTTTAATGGACGAAAATTTTTAATTCAAATATTCATCTTTACATCTTCTTTAACTATGTTTAAAACTACATGCGTGTATGTTCTTTCAACATATTCAAGCGATAACAGCCTTTTTGTAAAAGCGCTCAGCTCTTCGGGGGACCTGAATTTCGTTATAATTATGATGTCTGACTCCCCTGTAACGTCATAAACGGAAATCACATTCTTCATTACAGCGACCTGCTTTTCTATTTCAACAAGTTTTCCCTTTGAAACGGTAATCTCTGTTACCGCAGTTAATATATATCCAAGTTTGCTATAATCGCATATGGCTACATATTTTGTGATTATTTTCATGCTCTCAAGCCTCTTAATTTTGCTGTAGAGAGTGCTAAATGGTATTCCCAGTTCCTTTGCGAGCTCCCTTAGAGGCTTGCGGGAATCTTCGGTGAGCGCATCTATTATTTTGTAATCTGTCTGGTCAAGGCTCATATTTTACATTAATAACGAGTTTCTTAAAAGGATACTGCTATAAAAACATCATTGACGTTTGTTCCAGTATAGCCTGTCATTATCAGGTCATTGAGCTCTTTAAAAAGGGCATACGTATTATCGTTATTAAGGTATTTTAATATTGCAGCACTGCCTCCAGCCCTTATAACGGTTGACCGATCAGCCATTGCCCCAGCAGCATCAGTTGGGCCATCTATTCCATCAGTGCCCATAAATGCCAGTGCAACTCCTTTTCTGTTTAGCTTCAGACTGGCCGCAGCTGCTGCATGCTGGTTTCTACCACCCTTCCCGCTTCCGGTTACTTTAACTGTGGTTTCACCACCTGCTATGATATATCTTGGGATGCCGTCTTTTTCCGTAAGTTTAGCCATTAAATTTGCCTGATAACCTAGCTTTAGGCCTGCCGAACGCGCATTACCAGAAAGTTCAGCCTCAGCATGTAATTTGATTTTATTAGATTTCAAATAGTTTTTTGCAGCCCTGATTGCGGTTTGATTGTTGCCTATTATATACTGGTGAACTCTGTCAAATATTTTACAGCCGGGTTTGGGTGTTTCGCTTATACTACCTACAATGCCATTTCTTATTAGCGATAAAACGTTTGGTGATAATTTATGAAGTAGTTTATATTTTTCAAGAATCCGGTATACTTCTGAGTACGTGGTTTTGTCAGGGGTTAGAGGGCCAGATGCTATGGTATCTAGATCATCACCAATTACGTCAGATATTATCAATCCAATTACTGTCGACGGGTAGAGCTTTTCTGCCAGCTGGCCGCCTTTTATCCCGGACAAATGTTTTCTGACAGTGTTTAGCTCATAAATATCAGCTCCGACCTTGAGCAGGGCATCTGTGGTTTCTACCTTTTCATCAAGCGTAATGCCGGCTTTTGGCAGTGGCATTAACGCTGATCCACCGCCAGAAATTAGACATAAAACTAAAGTTTTTTCTGAAATCTTTACCAGATTTATCATCTTTTCTGTGCCTTCCATTCCATCCGCTGATGGAAGAGGGTGGGTTGCTGGGTGGAGGGATATTATATCTGTTTTATATTGCCCCAGAAGCTCCTTTGGGATGTTTATAATGCCCGCGGTAATTTTACTTTTCATTATAGCCTCAACGGATTCAGCCATACCACCGGAAGCCTTGCCAGCGCCTATAACGTATACCCTATCAAAAAGGTCTAAATTGAAGTTATCATTGTTAATATACAGTAAATTACCGTTAAGTCTGACGTGGTTTGCAATAAGTTTTTGTGGCTCTACCGAATGCACGGCTTCTTCTAGCGTTCTGATAACCATTGTCCTTGCTTTTAATATACACTCATCGTATGAATTTTTGATCAGCTGTTCGCTGTTATGCACAATCATTGCCATTACATGATCATACTTACTTTTAAAATTAATTATGATAAGATTTATGGAAAGCTGACTTCAGATTCAGTAGCCATTGCGTCGGTTCATAGCGGGAATAATCCCAGTGACATTCGGGGTGGGCACAGGGATTTGGCGAGTATCTCACGTGATAAGCATCCTTTAGGCCTTTGCAGCCATCTTTCCTTCAGTTCATGCCATTTATCACTTATCCCGCGCCCAATTTTTCCTTTTCTTAGACTTGGCGGGCACTTTTTTGACATAGATAAACCACGCACATTAAGAGGCCGCATTTCCAACTACGCTTGACTTCATATCATCCTTCCCGTGTAATAACCCGAAGATACCGCATCAACGATCTTGCCAACCTTGTTTGCATCACCTACCAAATACGTTTCATAATTTTCTTTCAACTCGCTGTACAGCGAGCAATCGCCATACCCTCCAAAAGCAACTATAAAATAATCCATAGGTATTTCATCACCGCTTTCAAGTGCCAAATGTTGTTCATAAATATGCTTTATTCCCTTTCCTGTTATTATTTTCACGCTATACTTTTTCAGTTCATTTAATAAATGGTCCCTGCTCAATTTTTCCATGTCCTGCGCCACCTCCGGCAGCATTTCCACAATAGTCACATCATTGCCCAGTGCTGCAATGTACAGCGCTGTTTCACAACCAACCAGCCCTCCCCCACCCACAACGATCCTGCTGTTTTTGAATGCAAGACCCTGCTCAAGTACTTTCTTTGCAGAAATAATGTTATTTCTGCCTTCTGTTGCTGGCATATAGCATTTTGAACCTGAAGCAACAATTACAGCATTGAACCCTGAGCCCCTTATTTCATCGGGATTTGCTTCCCTGTTGAATTTTATTTCTATTCCCAGTTTCTTTAGCATATAATCATAGTATTCCAGCAGCCAGAGCAATTTTTCCTTTCCTGGGGGCGTTGATGCTGCTAGAAGCGCCCCTCCAAGTTTTTCCCTTTTTTCCCATATTTCAACATCATGACCCCTTACCTTTGCAACTATTGCTGCTTCCAGTCCTGAAATGCCAGCCCCCACAACCAGTATTTTCTTCTTAGTTCTGGCTATGGGCAATATTTCGTCGCATTCGTTTTTACCCACAACCGGGTTGACGCCGCACCTTATTGAAGTACCTTCGTCATGCCTTGCCTTAATGCATTCGCTGCAACCTATGCACCTCTTTATTTCTCTTGTCTTACCTGTAAGGGCCTTCTTTGGCCAATCCGGATCAGCTATCAGCGCCCTTCCCAGAGCAATAACATCAGCTACATTTGATTCAAGAATTTTATT
>JBMFTE010000045.1:0-7059 GCA_049967195.1 Nitrososphaeria archaeon | reverse complement strand
AATGTCCTGCAGCACGTTCATAAAGCTGAGGAAGGCGTAGTATGGTGACTTGTAGGGATTGAAGTATTCATGCACAGTTATGTCCTGTGATGTTCCCGTAGACATATAGTAAAGGTGATCCGACGTCTGCAGGCTCCTCCATGTGCTGTCCCTCCTCTTTATACCTATCAGCTCATTGAAAGCCTGCTTCTGCATCTCATTGCCCAGCCATGGAGATAGGTCCCTTCTGGTGTCAGCCCAGGATGTCGTCTGAGGCACACTCAGCGTTGAATTTTTCTCAAATCTCCTGTCTGCCTCTTCAAGGGTCAGCATTTCGATGCCTCTCCTTTCAAACTCACGTGGGAGCGCCTTCATGAATTCAAATATCCCCGTCTCTGCAACTTGGTGTTCACCAAACGTTTCAAAGTCCATGAACAGATTTGCCACTTCGCCGGGAGCGCTGTCTATCCATTCCGAATACTTGTCTGCCGTAAGCGGGTACTCGGGCCATTTCCAGTTTGAAAACCTGAACGAAATATCGTCGCTGAGCCTGTAATTGCGCAGAAAAAGTGAAATGCCTGCCGGTGAGCGGTAAATGTGGTTCGGAGAGTTTTCTTTAACTATTGAATCTGTGCCCTCCGCCAGCACCCTCCTGAACCCCATCGAGGCAATTATCCTTGCAATGTTGTCACTGTATATTAATTCTGTATTCCTGAATGTATGAGGCTCCAGCCCAAACTCCCGTCCAACTGCCCTCACCTGCATCATTACCTGCTCCCTAAACTCTCGCTCATCCCAGACAGAAGCAAGACTGTGGTAGTATGTTTCCGCAACTGGTTCTGAAAGCCCTGACCTGAAATATGACTTAAACGCATCAATAGACTCAGGCGCATATTCCAGCGCCTGCTCCATGAATGTTCCTGAAAGCGAAATGCTCGATCTCACTCCGCTGTCCATGAACACCTTCAGAGCTGGAATATAGCATCGCTCTGCTACTCGCCCAAGTATTTCAGAGTTCTTGTCATCCCAGAAATAATTGTGAGAATGGCCTATTTCATTCATTCTGTACCTCCTCAACCTTCTTGGCTGATGCACCTCAAAAAAGAACACCACAGCCTTCATGCCTTGATGTACACCCCCAGCGTCTGCTCTGCTGCTCTTCTCCATGTGAACTGCCTTGCCTCAGACATGCCCTCCCTTCCAAGTGTTGACCTGAACCCGTCATACTTTACTGTGCCTGCAATGTACTCTGCAATGAGGTCGGTGTCCCAGAAATCGGCCCTTAACACGTTCCTGAGCGATTCACCAACCCCGGTGGTCCTGCTTATTATTGCCGGCGTTCCCGAACTCATGGCTTCAAGCACGGTGATGCCAAATGGCTCTGAAACTGCGGGCAGGACAAAGGCATCACTTTTCCTATAAAGATCTATGGCTTCATTCAGGTCTATGAAGCCTGTGAATTCATAGCTGCCTCGCGGCAGGGTTGCCCTTGCCTCTTCTTTCATTCTGCTCAAAAGCTCACCAGTTCCTGCTATTACAAATTTTATCCCAGGAAACATGTCTGTTGCCTTTGATGCGGCTTCTATGAAAAATGCTGGGCCCTTCTGAGTGGTTATCCTTCCAAAGTAAATTACCTTCCTAGTTGGTCTGTAATCCCTGGGGGGAAGCTCAAGGAAGTGCCTCCCTACGCCGTTGTGCACGACCGTAATTTTATCGTCACTTATGCCGTAATTGTTTATTATCATCTTTTTTGTGTAGTTGGATACTGCAATAATCCTGTCAGCCTCCTTCATGCCATCCCTCTCGATGTCCATTATCCACCTCTGCGGGTAAAAGCCCCCCGACCGGTCCATTTCCGTGCTGTGCACGGTTACCACAAGAGGCACCTTAAACTTTTCCTTTATGCTCATTCCCGCCTGAAAGGTGATCCAGTCATGGCAGTGAACAATGCCGGCACCGTTAATCGTGCTTATTCTCTCAAGTTCCCTGTTATACCTATTCACAGCTTCGTAAAAATCGTAAGATACTGAATATGAATTCACAGCAGCCCTTATCCCTATGTCCACGGCCCTTACATTAAATGGATAATGCGGATAAAGTGGACCCAGCTTGGGAACATAAACATCCACATCAATCATCTTGCTCATTTCCCCGAACAGGTTAAATGTGTGTATGCCTAGCCCCCCTGAAAAAGCCGGGGGAAGTTCCCATCCTATCACTGCCACCTTCATTTGCATGACCTCCTCTTAAAATAGTTGTTGTTGCAATCAATCTGGCAAGCCGGTGATCGTGTGTGCCTTTCATAAAAACTATATATCATGGCTGTGCTTTTGACAGGTCTTCAGCATATGCCCTAATTGCTTCACCGTAGCTCCATGCCTGCATAATACAGCCCCGTGGCTCGTGAGGCTCGTCACCGTCAAATATTTCAGGGATCATCTCAAGGGAAAACAGCGGTCTGAACTGGGCAAGCAGTTCCTCTCTGCTGGCACCGCTTCTTACCGATGCGGTAATATACTGGCCGGCCAGCCAGGGCCACACTGAACCGTTGTGGTAGGACATGTCCCTGTGGTACTGGTCTCCCTGATACTTTCCAACATATCTCGGGTCATCCGGGGATAAGGACCTCAATCCAAAGCCTGTTAGTAGCTTTGACTTCAACGGTTCCGAATACCTAGAAAATTGCTCCATTACAGGGAAGGGAAGGGAGAACGCGATCACAAAGTTTGGCCTCAAACTGTAGTCGTCTGGATCAACTGTGTCCAGCACCCTTCCACCGTCAACAAATTTCTCCCTGAACTCCTGCTTTACTGCTGGCAACATTTCGCTTACCTCATCTGGCAGTCCAAGTTCACCTGAAAAGTATTTTACCGTTGCAAGCGCATTGTACCACAGAGCATTTACTTCTACAGGAAGCCCCATGCGTGGAGTGAACACAACATCTCCAGTCCTTGCGTCCATCCATGTCAGCTGGGGCTTCCTGGCTATGACGAGGTGCCCCTCTAGCCCAACCACTTCATTACCATTGATATATGACCGTATTATTTTAATAATTGAGGGATAAACACTCCTGATGGTGCTTTTGTCCCCTGTATACATATAGTACTTGTAAAGGGCATAAATGAACCACAGCGAGGAGTCTGCTGAAAAAACGTTTGAAGGATCTGTGACCGTCACTGGAAGCATGCCATCCACTATCATCTTAGCGTACTTCGTCAGTATCTTTTTGGCAAGCCTGAACCTCTTAGTTACAAGGAGCAGCCCCGGCATCGATATCATGGTGTCTCTTGTCCATGGCCCAAACCAGTAGAACCCGGCTATTATATCGTCCTTGGTCAGGAAAGCTGTGGAGTCCCTTGCAATCTGCCTGAGTTCCCCATTCAGCGTCGATTGTGCCATCAGCATCCTTGCCTTAACGCTTTTAAAGCTTTCAGGCATCACTTCAGAACATGAAACCTTTATTTCCAGCGTTGTCCGTGGATCGTCAATTTTAAAGTACCCTGGATGATACAAGTCCTCTTCATAATTTGAACCTCTTTCCATGTCAATCGGATACTGAAAATTATAGTACCAATCGCTTGCCGGCACAAACTTGCCAGGTGTTCCTATTTTTACGTAACTGTCACCTGACATAAATGTGTAAATGCCATCAGCATTTTCAACCGATACTTCTAGGTTCCGCTTTCTCATAGCAAGATGATGGTTCCGAAATGCAAGGAGGGGGTGGAGGTAGATGCTGGAAGGGGGCCTGTCAAATTCGTACCTGATGACAAGCCAGTCGTTAGCTGGATCCAGGGCCAATGATTTAGTTACCTCAAGCCCTTCTACCCTGAAACGGAATGACGGAACTGGCTTCAATTCAAAACCCATAAGGGACCTGTACCCTTCAGGGTAAATCGCCCCTCTATAATAGTTTGTATCTATGCTTACCACCTTTTCGTTGATGGTAAATTCCTCAAACAACTTTGATAGCAGCACGAACCTCACATATCTTTTATCCACATTCTTAACAAGCAGGCCATGGTAGGTCCTGAGGTTTGCAAAGGATGCTGATGACGAAGAATAGGTACCGTTCATATTGCTTAAAATCCATTCACTTTTATAATCTGCCAATGCCAAAAATAAAGATAAAAATGGGATAAATACATTGCTGCAATAAATAAAAACAGTTTTAAACTAAAGGAAAATATAAACCATAATGGTACGATATCTCCCAATCGGAAACAATCGCCTTCTGGTAAGCTTTGATAAGGATTATAGGATAGTTGATCTTTACTATGCACACGACCAGGCTGAAAATCATGCCATGGGGCACCCGTTCAGGTACGGCATCTCCGTTGATGGAAATTTTATGTGGATTGACAGGTCTGTCATAAAGTACATGGATTACCTGGACGACACGCTGGTAAGTGATGTCAGGTACGCTGTGGGCAGCATAAACCTTAACAGCCAGGACTTTGTTGATATATACGATGATATTTACGTAAGGAAGATATCAGCTACAAATATAGGAAGTTCACCTCAGGAAGTAAAGTTCTTCTTTCATCAGGACTTTTACATTTATGGCAACGATGTAGGGGATACCGCCTTCTATTACCCGGAGCTAAATTCCATTGTCCACTACAAGAACAGGAGGCACTTCTTGATATCAACGTTTGATGACATGAACAGCTCGATGGACCAGTATGCAATAGGCATAAAGGGGTTCAAGGGATTTGAGGGAACATGGAAGGATGCGGAGGATGGAAAGCTTTCTTTCAATCCTGTTGCCATAGGGTCAGTGGACTCAGTTGTTGGACACACGCTGTTTATTTTACCAGGCGAAACCAAAGAATTGTTCTATTTTATAATTGCCCAGGAGAACCTTGATGCTCTTTTAAAGCTCAAGCAGAAACTTAGCTCAGAAAAGCTCAGGGACATGCTACGGCTCACCAGCAACTACTGGACAGTATGGAATGAAAAGAAACAGGTTTCACAGTCCCAAGACATACTTGCTCTGTTCAAGAAATCACAATTCATCATAAGGATACACATGAACGATAAGGGAGCAATAATGGCCTCTTCAGACAGCGACATCCTGAAGAACAGCAGGGATGGTTACTATTATGTGTGGCCAAGAGATGCTGCAATTGCAGCATATGCGCTGACCAGAACGCTGCACTTCAGCGCTGCCAGAAAGTTCTTTGACTTTGCACTGTACACGATATCCAAGGAGGGATACTTCTATCATAAGTACCTTCCTGACGGCAACATGGCAAGCAGCTGGATACCCAGAGTCATTGGGGACAGGACCATAGTACCGATACAGGAGGACGAAACTGCCTTGGTAATATGGTCCCTGTGGCAATATTACCTACAATCGCTTGATATTGAGTACTTCTTTCCACTCTATGAAAACCTGATAAAGAGGGGAGCCAACTTCCTCATGTCATTTGTTGACAGTGATGGGCTGCCCAGAGAGTCCTACGACCTCTGGGAGGAAAGGTACGGTGTTCACACTTATACAGTTGCAACAACATATGCTGCCCTTATGGCTGCTTCAGAATTTGCCAGAACGTTCAGGGAAAATGACCTCTCAGGGACCTACAGGCAGGCAGCAGAAAGGATGGCTTCGGCATACGATAACAGGTTCTACTCTGAAAATAAAGGGTATTATGCAAGGGCAATAATAAACGGGAAGCCTGACTTTACGGTTGATTCACAGAACATTGCACTGTGCACCTTCGGAATGAAGGAGCCTTCTGATCAGAGGGTGAAGTCAAACATGGATGCGATAATGCAGAAGCTCTGGGTTAAGCAGACTGGGGGACTTGCAAGGTATGAGGGCGATATGTATCAGAGGGTGAAGGAGGACAGCAACATCCCTGGCAACCCATGGATAATCACCACCCTCTGGGCTTCAAGATATTTTAACTTGGTTGGTGAAAGGGACAGGGCATTCGCACTTCTAAAGTGGGTTATTGATCACAGCCAGCACTCAGGGGTTCTTCCCGAACAAATCAATCCGTACGACGGCACACCGCTTTCCGTTTCACCCCTAATATGGAGCCATGCTGAATATATAATAACCGTAGCAGAGCTAAGCGAAGCTAGACAGAAAGGTGCATAACGTTAACGGCGTCATATTTATAGCCCCAATCTCCTTCCCATAAGCATGTCATCTCAAGGCAAGCAGAACAGTAAAATCAATCATGGTTTTATTTCAAACGGTTACGGTTCTGCACTGATATCACCTAATGCTTCCATTGATTGGCTTACTCTTCCAAGATTTGATTCGCCGCCGCTGTTCTGTTCCCTGCTTGATGATAAAATGGATTACAGATTCAGGATAAATTTTGGGGAATCAGTTTCATTTAAAAGAGAATATGTTTCGAATTCGCTCATACTACAGACCACCGCGGAGTCGCAGGCTGGCATGGCGCGGATAAGGGATCTCATGCCCCAGTCAGAAAGCTCTTTTATGAGGTACATAAGGAGCGAAATACCGTTCAGCATCACGGTCAAACCAACGTTTGAGTATGGGCTCATAAACCCGTCATTCTACCTTAAGGACGGCGGCGCCATTTTCAGGGACCCCACAGGAAAGCAGGCCTTTGAAATCAAGTTCAAGTGGAGTTCTAAAGTTGTGAACACGGGAAGGGGAGAATGGAAATTTGAGGGTGGCACAGGCTACATCCTGATGCTGTACACAAACGATGTTGGCTATGGGCTATTCAGTAAAAAGGGAGGGGTTTACTCAATCCCCAAGGAGGCGATGAAGTCAACCATCGAGTACTGGAGGACGACAGTTTCATGCTGCCCGTTCGAGCCTCCGGAATGGGCAAGGAAGGCATTCAATGCATCTCTGCTGGTTGCGCTTGGCCTTATCTACAGGCCGTCAGGTGCCATAATTGCGGCCCCCACGACATCACTGCCTGAAGTTGTAGGGTCAAACAGGAACTGGGATTACAGGTTTGCATGGATCAGGGATGCCAGCTTTGCTGCCGAGGCCCTGATAAAGGCAGGCTTCATAATTAAGGGAAGGGAGATACTTAACTTCCTTTTCAGCGTTCTGGACCCATCAAGGAAGCCGTTCAACCA
>JBMFTE010000044.1:0-7181 GCA_049967195.1 Nitrososphaeria archaeon | reverse complement strand
TCATATAAATATAGAAATGATTGTAAAGTGCATAAAGTTTGCTATTGGGAAAAGACCTGCCTGGGTATGTAGCGCAATATCTGTAATGGCTATCACTGCTGCGAAAACAACTGATACCGTATTTACAACCTTTATGAGTGGATTAAGTGAGGGCCCGGTTGTATCCTTAAACGGGTCTCCCACAACATCACCCACCACGGCATTCTTGTGAGCTTCGCTTCCTTTCCCGCCCAGAGACGGTTCATAGTTTGCCTCTATGTACTTCTTAGCATTGTCCCATGCTCCACCGCTGTTTGCCATAAGTAGCGCCATGGGGAAGCCCAATAATATTGTCCCAAGTATCATGCCAACCAGCGTCACCCAGCCCAGAAGCAGGCCAATCAATACCGGGACTATGACCGCAAGCAGGCCGGGCAACATAAATTCACCAAGCGCATGGTCGGTCACTATCTTTACGGCCTTTGAATATTCAGGCTTTGATTTTCCTTCCAGTATGCCCGGTATCTCATGGAACTGCCTCCTTATTTCCTGAACAAGCTCCATTGCCGTCCTGCTAACTGACGAAAGGGTTCTGCTGGAAAATAAATAAACAAGCATGGCACCGATAAATGCCCCCACAAGCAGGTCCGGTGACATGACTGAAGTTCTTACGAACGCTGTATTTAGGATCATGGAAGGCGTGGATCCAGCGGGGAGTATCCTTTCAACCACCTCATAAACAAAGCCGATGAACAGCACAAGTGCAGCGAGACCAGCAGAAGCTATTGCATACCCCTTTGTTGTTGCCTTAGTGGTATTGCCTATGGCATCAAGCGCGTCTGTTGACTCCCTTACATGAGGAGGAAGCTCCGCCATTTCAGCCAATCCTGATGCGTTGTCAGAAACAGGGCCGAAGGCATCAAGGGTTATCACTATGCCTGCCATTGAAAGCAGGCCCACTGATGCGGCTGCCGTTCCGTAAATCCCAGACATCAGGGGGGAAAGCATGTGCATTAACGTATATCCAAGCGCAAAGCTTGATCCGAGTACAAATGCTACTACCATCATAACAGGCACAGCACTTGCAAGTCCGTAGGAATAGCCGGTAACGATGACGTTTGATGCGCTGACCGTTGACTGCCTTGCTATGTTCTTTACTGGTGAATGCGTATAGTGAGTGTAATACTCTGTTATGTGTAGCACAGCTATTGCAGTAAGCATGCCCAGGATGTCGCACGCAGTCATTGCAAGTGCAGATTCCGAAAAGCCATACAGAATAACGGAACCTGTTGCGATGAGCACAGCCGTTATGGCTGTTGCCACATAAAGTGAAAGGTTAAGCTTCCCAAGAGCTTCAGCAGCCCCCTTGACTTTACCCCTTACAAACTGCATTCCAACAAGGGCACTTATGAGGGCTGAAGTTGCGGAAAGAAGGGGGAATACCGTGAAATTCTGGGGAACCCTGAAGACCGCTGCAAGGAAGAGCATCCCTGTCAGCACAACCACAAGGCTCTCGTACACGTCGCTGGCCATCCCGGCAACATCTCCAACATTGTCGCCTACGTTGTCTGCTATCACGCCGGGGTTCCTGGGATCATCTTCCGGTATACCGGCTTCAACTTTTCCAACTATGTCTGAACCCCAGTCAGCTGCCTTAGTGAATATGCCTCCTGCAACCCTTATGAATAGGCTAACCAGACTTGCGCCAAGGGCTGCAGGTATCAGGGCCTCACCCCAGAGTGCTGTTATCGATGTGTAACCGATAAAAAGGACAGATATTATTATCAGGGCTATGCTTACAAGCATTGTTCCCATTACACTGCCTGCTTTGTAAGATACGCTAAGGGCTCCACCAAGCCCGCCATTTTGGGCTGCCTGGGCTGTCCTTGAGGCGCTCCTTGTCGTAACATACATGCCAATATAACCAGCTAGTCCGCTGCCAAGAGCCCCAAGAGCAAAGGAGATTACGGCAAGCGAGGCCATGAGTAGGCTACCGTGAAACCCCAGATAATAGGCTATGCCAACAAATGCTGCAAGCACCACACCAACCGGGAATATGGTCCTGTACTCCCTGCCAAGGAAGGCCCTTGCACCTTCAGCTATAAGGCCGCTTATTTCCTTCATCTTGTCATTTCCTGGATTCTGCCTCAGTACCCACTTCGCGGCAAATCCGCCATATACAAGGCCAACTGCACCGATTATAAGAGATATGAAAGACAGAATCAACATACGACAAATATGAGCGATAGCTATATTTTAACCTTTTTGAGTCGTAACCAAAAATTGTCCATAAAAAATAGACAGATGTGAGCAAATATGCGTGTGTACTGAGCTATTTCTAAACAATTGTAATTTTATACTGCTTACCCTTCATGCAAATGCAGAGCATCGATATATATGTCCAGTTTAAATTTTCTATTTTTTACCATAATTTAATCAAAAAATTTAAATTTTATTTTATATAACCATATGCAATGCAAAAATTACTTAAGATAGACGACAAGGATATAAAAATTCTAAAAGAACTTGTAAGCGATGCTTCACAGAGCGTTCCCCACCTTAGCAAAAAACTAAACATGGATTCAAGCGTTGTGTACAGCAGGATTAAAAGGATGATAAAGCTTGGATACATAGAAGGATACACGGTTCAGGTAAGGGACGAAATGCTTGGATGGGAAGTACTTGCAATAATAGGCATAAATGCTGAATCAAAAAAGCGTGACAACGTTTATGAAGCACTATATAAAATGCCTGAAATAAGGCAGGTAAATGAAGTAACCGGAAGGTATGATTTTCTTGCATTCCTAAAGGCCAAGAACATAGAGGACTTGCATACACTGATAACTGATAAGGTTGGGGTAATAGAAGGTGTAACCTACACGGAGACTTTTATCTCGCTAAGGTCCAAAATAAAGAGCTTTGAATTGTTGGCATGAATTCTGCCGTTATTTTGGAGTTTGAAAATGAAGACAGTATGAACTGCTTTATAGAAAATAGAGGCTTGAGTATAATTGAGAGAGGAAACCGCATAGCCATAATAGATGGCAGCAACCCTGCTGACCTGGCAGTAAAGCTCAGCTCAGAAATAGGTCCATTAAGCGTGAAGCTGGCTTTTCAGTTTAATGATTTTAGGTCCATTTTCAAGCAATATTTAACGCGTTCAAAAATCAAAACGCCTGCTGACTTCAGGGTGGTGCCATTAAATGACGAAGACCAGATAAAGTTATATTACAATATTGTAGATGACGCAATCAGCACAATTCCAGGCCTAGAAATTTCAGAAGTAGAACCCAAGGCAACCTATAACGTGTTTGTGGGCAAAAGCATATATATCGAAATCTGGGGAACTACTGGCATTGGCGGTAACGCGTGCAGTAAGGATGAAGTGATTGGTGTTCTATTTTCAGGCTCAAAAAATTCGTTTAACATAGCGCTCAATGCTATGAAGAGTGGTTATAAGCTAAAACTTTTTTACCCTTACATTGATGAAATAAAGCTAAGAAATGCGGTTTACCTTGCATGGAAATTGTCAAAACTTGGGGATGTTGCACTGCTGGTTTACAGGGAAAAAGGTACGCCAAGCATAAATGGGCTCACTGAATTACTATCAGCATCAAAAACTATTAAAACAATAATAATTCCATGTGAAGCAACATTCAAGGCCGGCGTGGAAGCTGTATTAAATGCCATTATAAAAACAGGCATTACTCCAATAGTGCTGGGGTGTTTTAACGAAATTAAAGAATGCAAAATGGATAACGTCAAACCAAAATTTAATGAAGAAATAAAACTGTCCGATAAAACTGGCAGCAAACCCATGGCTGTGGAAATAATTGCGGATCCGGGCAGCATGGGCATGCACATAATGCTTGATAGCATAATATCTCAACTTTCGCCTGAAAGCAAGAAATAAGACCCTTTGCGGAGATGCTGGATAAACACTGATATAATCTACGTGCTAAAGCTTACTAGCTTGCTCACAAATCGGTGAACTACGCCAGCTTAAAGCTAGCGCTTCCCACTTTATCGGAAAGGCCACGCGCGGAACTGCAGGTATTTCAGCACAAATTGTGACCGTCAACCAATGGCACTAGGCGTTGTTGCAGGGCCATATGGCCTTTTGTAAATCTCATTGCATAATTTTTGATAGTCGAAGGCATAACTGTGATCCGCTTAAAAGCGATGGTTTTGCAATCAATAAATAATGGAATTTGGCTTTAAAAGTTCATATACCACACTTGGTATAATTGAAGCAAATGGATGCAAATGAGCTGCTTGGGTTAATAAAGGAGTTAAATGATGAACTGGACAGGGAATGGAAAGGCGTACTGCAATTACAGGATCAAATAAAAGAATTTTCTAAGAAAAATGCCATTGATGCACATGAAAGGTACATTGAAAGGGTAAAGGCAGAAGTAAAAAATGAAGCTGAATCTGCCATTCCAGAATTTAAAAGGGAAGCGCAGGCAATTAAGGCAAATTATGAGCGCCAGAAAGAATCCATGGAAGCATCATACAAGCAGAAATGGGATGAAATTAAAGCCCATTTAAAGTCAATAATGGTGAACTATTTTGAGGAAAAATAGGATTTATTCAATAGCATGGTCTAGGGCAATTGCAGGAAGAATTCCTTCCAAGGAAGAATTGATTTCTTACCTGTCCCTTAGCAGCGAAAGGGAACTCATGGAAAGGGTTACCAGAAAACTGGGAATAAAGCAGCAGTACGATTCCGTGGACCTTGAACTGAAAAACTATATTGGAACCACGGCCGTTAACATGTCACTTGTCTCTGATATAGCTTCGGCTCAACTGAGGTCTTTGCAGATATACAACATCAGGCTTACCGTAGAAAGAAAGATCGCTGGTCACGGGGAATTCGAAAGGGCCGGCATGTATTCTTCAAATGGGGTGCCGTTGCTTGAAATGCAGGCTAAAAAAATTTATGAATCAGATTCACTGGAAAGAGTTAGGACTGGTGAGCCGTGGATAGATGAACTACTGCTAAAGCTGATAAGAGTTGTGGGAGAACAACCGGATGCGGGCGCTGCATCGCTATTTCTGGAAAGAGAAAGTGTAATTTTCGCCAGCAGATGGAAACAGCTTGGGTCAATGGCCAAGTTTGAAGTTGACGCATATAATTCGAAAGTTGGCCTGATGATGGGAAATGCAAAAGGGGGGCTAGCTGATGCGATGTACATAGGGGAAAAGCCGAAAATAGTCAGCCTGACGGAAACCCTGTCATCACTGCAAAAAAAATACGGCCTGCACAGTGAATCAACGGATATGGATTTATTCATGGAAAATGCGAGGCATGAGCTGGCATTGAGAAGCATGATAAAGTTTGATGAATCCAATTCCTATGCTGTTTTGCAGTTGCTTTTAGGATTCGAAAAAAAGGTAAATGCAATAAATCAAAGCATTAAGCAAAAAATAAGTAAAGAATATACCTTAAAAATAATCAGTTGAGTGCTTATTCAGGCCTTGGCATTTGCTGCCCGCCGCCCGCGGGCCTTCCTGCAGCTATCAGGTCATCTATTTTAATTATCATTGAGGCCACTTCTGTTGCTGACTTTATAACCTGCTCCTTTACAACTTCTGGTTCTATGATGCTGTTTGCTAGCATATCTTCTACTTTACCATTTAATACGTTAATTCCAACCCATTTCTTTCCATTTTGATGGCCAGACTGTAGCTCAGGCAGCACATCAAGCGGGTTAAGTCCTGCATTTTCAGCAAGCACTACAGGAATCATTTCAAGCGCATCGGCAAATGCATAGGCAGCCAGTTGAACCCTACCCTCTAGGGCCCCAGCCCACTTCCTGAGCTGTGTGACAGCCTCTATTTCTGCAGCTCCTCCTCCAGCTACAATTGATGGCTTTTCAATTACATCCTTGACAGTCATTAAGGCGTCATGTATTGACCTTTCAGCTTCGTCAACCACACGCTGGGCTCCTCCCCTTACCAATATTGTTACCGCCTTTGGATTCTTGCACCCTTCAATGAATACCCACTTGTCCTCTTCAACCTTCCTTTCCTCTACCAGATCAGCGTATCCCAAATCATCCGCTGAGAGGTCGTCAATGCTTGTCACGTTTCTGCCTCCCGTTGCCCTTGCAAGCTTATCCATATCACTCATTTTGATCCTCCTTACTGCCAGTATCCCCTCTTTAGCAAGGTAATGCTGGGCCATATCATCAATCCCCTTCTGGCACAAAACAACGTTAGCTCCAACTGATTTGATCTTCTCGACCATGTCCTTCAGGAGCTTTGTTTCCTCGTCCAGAAATGCCTTCATTTGCTCGGGGTCTGTTATGTTTATCTTTGCATCAATTTCAGTCTTCTCTATTTCCAGCGGGGCATTTAATAACGCAATCTTGGCGTTCTTTACCACCTTTGGCATTCCTGCATGCACAACTTCCTTGTCAACTACAACTCCCCTTATGAGTGTGGTGTTTTTAATTGATGCTCCAGGTTTCTTTTCAACCTTTATGTTGTCAATATCCACCCTGTAAGTTCCGTCTTTCTGATCGGCAACCTGAGTAACGGCATCAACGATCAGGTCTGACAGATATGCGGCATCTGAAGAAACAACCTTTGTGCCTATTGTAGTCATGGCTATCTTTTTGAGTGTTGCTTTGTCAACAGGGCTAACTTTATCTGCTACCCTCTTTAGCACGTTTACAGCTTCAACTGAGGCTTTCATATATCCATCGATTATTATTGTTGGATGTATGCCCTTCTGTATTAGTTCCTCAGCCTTTTCTACCAGGTAGCCAGCTAGTACAACAGTTGAAGTGGTCCCATCGCCAACTTCATTGTCGGTGGCCTTGGAAATTTCCACCATCATCTTTGCAGCGGGGTGCTGAACGTCCATCTCTTTTAAGATTGTAGCACCATCATTTGTCACGGTCACATCGCCAAGACTATCGACCAGCATTTTGTCCATGCCTCTTGGACCCAAACTACTTTTGACGATGTCCCTGATCAGTTTCACCGCCTCGAAATTATTACGTTGGGCTTCTCTGCCCTTCTTTTCTGTGGTTCCCTCTTTCAGTATCAAAACGGGTTGACCACTCGCCGTCATTGCCGGAATTGCAGTTGTATCAGCCATTTTTCTTTTTCACCTCTAAGGATGTTCACTATTTTAATAGATTGTTTATAAGCTTTTTCCCTACTTCCTGAGTTATATCATAAGCGCACTA
>JBMFTE010000043.1:0-7356 GCA_049967195.1 Nitrososphaeria archaeon | reverse complement strand
TATGAAATCCGTCAGTCCGCTGTCAACTCCAACAGGTTTCTTGATTTCCTTTGGTGTTGCTGCTTTTGGCTCATTTATTTCAACGGTAATGATTGCATACCATTCCCCGTTCTTGTATTTCTTTACCGTAACCGTCTTCACATTGCCCTTTATTACCCGGTGCTTGACCATCCTTATCCTGCCTATTTTGGGCAATGTGATGCTGTTCTTGTATATCCATTTCTGGCTTGCCTGCGGGTAGGTTATGCTTGAAACATAGCTTTTGGTGTGCGGATACTTTGTCCTGCCATCAAAGAAGTTCTTGAATGCCTTGTCCAGCCTGTGCAGAACATCCTGCAGAACCTGTGAATATACTGTTGTCAGTTCTGGATTTTCCTTCTTCATTTCAGGCAGCGCGTTCTGCTGTTCGGCATAAGTCAGACCCTTGCCCGTTTTCTCGTAGTGCTCAAGCCTTTCATGATACGCTCTGTTATAGAGCTCCCTGCATATTTTCATCTGGTTGTTCAGTGCTTTCTCCTGCTCTTCATCCGGGTAGAGCCTGAACTTGTATGCCGAAAGCATACTGTAATAGATTATAAAAAGAATATATAAAGTCTGTCATCCTTTTGGGGGAAGTCCGTGTATCTCATCGGTTGAGATTTACAGCTTCCCCCAAACCCCTAACATCCCTTTAAATTCCTGAAGATGGTAATCCTGAACGACAACGAAGGAACAAATGGGCTGCGCAATGGATGGGGGTGGAGCATACTGATTGAAAGCGAAAAATGGAGGATGATTTTTGATGCGGGCCCTGACCCCAAAATTGTGCAGAACAACGCCGGCATCATGGGCATCAATTTAAGCAGCCTATCGTTCGGTTTCCTGAGCCATGACCATTTTGATCATTCGGGAGGGTTTGCCGCGTTTCCAGGGCTCAAAGTGTACGTTCCGGAAATTTCAGACTTCCTGAAATCAGCCGGCGTTGAGCAGGCTGTTGTCAGAGAGCCGGCTGAGCTGGCCGAAGGGGTCTGGAGCAGCGGCGCAATAAGGGCACTTACCTTAGTTGAACATTCGATTCTAGTTAAGCATGACCGGTTTGGCAGCATAATGGTGGTGGGCTGCAGCCACCCCGGAATTGACATCATGCTTGATGCAGTTCAGGGCATGTACGGGAAAGTGAACATGCTTATAGGAGGCTTCCACAGTCCCCCGATAGCCAGTATGAACCATGTCATCAAAAACGTCAGCGCCGTGCTGCCGGCCCACTGCAGCGGCTCAAGGGCAAAGGCCATGGCAAGGGCAAAAATGAAGGAAAACTATATTGAAATAAGGACGGGCACGGAAATAACTATTGACGAAAATGGCAACTTGACCAATAGCCAATTTTCTACGAAATAAGCACTTTACTTATAAACCGCAAATTGTTAACTGTGCTGTAGATGAACTCAAATGTGTCTTCAGTGCTTATAGCAGGCTATGGGACCCTGACCGTGGTATTTTTGGCTTATACATTCAGGCCATACTTTTTTTCGTCAGTAAGGCTCATTAAGCGCGAAAGCAGACAGCCTTCAAGTTCAGTTAACAGCCCCATGGTCACAGTTGTACTGCCGGTGTACAATGAAGCAAATGTCATAGACAGGGTAATGGAAAGGTGCACCTCTTTTGATTATGGTAATTATGAAATAATCGTTGTTGACGATTCAAATGACGGCACAACTGAGAAACTGGCAAAATGGACGAAGAGGGCAAAGGTTGTTCACCGGAACAACAGAAGGGGATGGAAGGGCGGCGCAATAAATGAAGCGCTCAAATTTTTTGACAAAAACTCATATTATACTGTTGTGCTTGATGCTGACAGCCTTCCGGAGAAGGACCTGATAAGCAAGTTCGTTGCCAGGATAGGGGACAGGTATGACGTGGTTCAGGGGGTGCAGGTGCCCGACCTGAATATAAGCTACAGCAGGATAGCGGAGGCAGCAGCTACCATACAGGGATACTATCAATTTATAGAGCAGCCTTCAAAGGGGATCGTTGGCCTGCCGGTATCAATAACCGGCAGCAACTTTATCATAAAAACCGAGGTTTTAAAAAAGTTCAAGTTCGCTGAGGACATAGGGGAGGACTGGGACCTCACGCTGAGGCTGCTCAGCAGCGGGCACAGCATAATATATGACCCGGAACTGGTTACAAGGTGTGAATCACCCTACACAATGGGGGAAGCAGTTAAGCAGTACATAAGGTGGAGCGAGGGGATGGTGAGGGCAACCGTGAAACATTTCAGGAAAATCATGAAGAGCGATATGAAACCCATCTCAAAGCTTGACATCGTGATGACCGGCTTTTCCCCGCTCATCACGCTGGTCCTGATTGCCTCAACGGCAATTGGCGCATACCTTGCTTTGATCAACGTTTCATTTCAGCTTGTGCTCATTCCGATAAGCATATTCACGCTGCTGTCAGGGCTCGTTACGATGGTTGCATCATCGCTGAAAATGGGGCTAAACCCTCTCATTGCGGTTTTATCTGAAGCGCTTTACTTTATTTTTGTTCCGTTCTCAATATATGCAAGCGTAAGGGGATTTGCGCTTAAAAAGGGTCATTTTCACAGAACAGCAAAACTGGGCTATATATCATCTTGAAGCGCCGGGGGCGGGATTTGAACCCGCATGGGCTTTCACCCACAGACTTAGCAGGCCTGCCCCATACCAGGTTAGGGGACCCCGGCAAAGCCTCATGGTAAGAGGTTCACAGAGCGTATGAACGGCCGGCTTAAAAACTATTTGCCGGCAAAAGGGCAATGCCGCGGGTTTCAGCTCCTGGCCATGTAGCTTGATGTTGCCGAGATTTTTTTACCCATTTCCACTATGAGCTGCCTGAACTTTTGCTCGTCAATTTTATCGCCTAAACCGGCTCCTGCAGCGTAAGCATGCCCCCCGCCGCCAAAAAGCGCCGCCATCTTTGAAAGGTCAATATCGTCCCTTCCCCTCCTGAAGCTGACGCCGCCATCCTCCTTGATTGCAATATAAACATCAGCTTTGAAGTTCTTTATCAGCAGGTCCGTAGCCTGTGTTCCAGAAATTATGCTGGGCGAAAGCGCAAAGCGGAATTTCAGCCCGTTTAGAACTGTTTCGGTTGAAGTGCTCAGAACCTTTTCAAACGCTCTTCCTTTGACTTTTTTATAATGCTCCAGCACAGCCTTCAGGTCTTCTGCAGGCATTTTGTCCGGGTCATTCTGGGCCAGAATGCAGGAAAGGGATGCCAGCCTTGACCTTTCCATTTTCTTTTCAAGATAATTATAATAGTCTATTATGTTAACCAGGTCCATGACCTTTTCTTCCCTTATCTTCCAGCTGTCAGACTGGGTTGCCATATCAACCAGCCTTTTGCTGTGCTCATCATCGAGCCCGTACCTCTGGGCAACGAGTATCGCAGCCGCGGGGGAATTCGGGTCAATCATCAAGTCAACCCCCAGGTCTTTCAACATTTTCATATTTTCTTCAGTGTATTCATGGTGGTCCGTCCACAGAACTTTGCCGTCAATTTTTGATATCCTTTCCAGAATCTTGTCAAAGCCCTTTAGCATGATGGATATGTCACTTATGTAAACCTTGCAGTCCCTGAGGCCCAGCAGGGCTGAAGGAATGACCTCGCTTTCGTCCTCATAATCCCTCATAAATATGATGAAGGGTTCGCTGTTTTTCACAAATTTTCTTATCATAAGTGCGGCACTGGCAACGCCGTCAAGGTCGGCCTTGTGGGATACTATTACGTTCAACATGGTATAACCTGCCAATTGCCCGAATAAAAAAC
The DNA here is from genome assembly GCA_049967195.1 of Nitrososphaeria archaeon. Taxonomy (GTDB): domain Archaea; phylum Thermoproteota; class Nitrososphaeria; order Conexivisphaerales; family UBA164; genus KM4347-05. Next base: position 3,567 of record JBMFTE010000043.1, on the reverse strand, counting down.
ATTCTGAAATAATGTTGGCATGCGCAGCAGGATTATTTCGAAAAATGTATATATGCTACTGCCCATAATTTTTGCATGTCAAGGATTTATAGGGGGTTAAAGGAGATAGTGGCGCTTGGCCACACAGCGCTTATAGTGTGGGACGTTCAGAAAATGCTTGTAAATGTCATATTTAACAGGGAGGAGTTCCTTAAAAACATCAATGACCTGATCGAGGGTGCAAGGAGGGTGAGGCTGCCCATATTTTTTACCATGATAGACCCTCTCCCTCCAGCGTTCCAGTCACCGGCAAGCCTTTCAATGGGCCGCACATTCAACGTTCAGGACAAGTCGGCATTTGAGCTTGCCTTAAAGCCTTTGGAAGGGGAAATTGTGGTCAGGAAGAACACCGCAAGCGTATTTGTTGGAACAAATGTCGAGTTGATGCTGAGAAATGCAGGAATCGACACGGTAATAATAGCCGGCATCTCCACTGAAATTGGCGTGGAATCGACAGCGCGCGACGCTGCAAACCGTGGATTTTATCCCGTGGTTGTTTCCGATGCAAGCTCCTCTTCCGACAAAGCAGCGCACGAGCGGTCACTTGAAAACATGAAAAGGCTTGGACTCGTAACTGAAGCCACTACAAGGGAAATAATTTCAGCCTGGGCATAATCACTTACCGTACCTCCTGTTCCTCTCTTCATATGTTCTTATTGCCCTGAGAAAATCTATTTTTCTCAGCTCAGGCCAGAACTCATCGATAAATATCATCTCGCTGTAAGAAGACTGGTATATCATGAAATCGCTCAGCCTCATTTCGCCCGATGTCCTTATGATCAGGTCTGGCTCAGGGTTATCAATTTTTGCCGTGCTGAGATAGCCCATAAATGATGTTTCGTTGATCAGGTCGGCGGAAATTTTCCCGCTTTTCGCGTCGTCGGCAATCTTCCTGACAGCCTGTATTATTTCCAGCCTGCCGCTGTAGGCAAGCGCAAGGTTCAGGTACATGCCCCTGTTTCCACGGGATATTTCCTCAAGCCTGTAAACCTGATTTTTGATGAAGTCAGGCAGCATATCGATATCCCCAATGGCATTGACCATTATGCCATGCTGCTGTATCAGCCCACTCTCTTCAAGGCTCTTCAGTTTTTCCAGCATAGAGCGGTATATGGCGTCAAGCTCGTCCTGACTCCTCTTTCTTATGTTATCAACAGAAAGGGCATACAGGGTCACGGTTTTTATTCCGTATTTGAGGCACCACCTGAGAAAATTTTCAGCCACATCCGCGCCAAAGGTGTAGCCGATATGCGCCGCAAGCCCCCTTGTGCTTGCCCACCTCCTGTTGCCGTCCATTATAACGCCAATGTGCCGGGGGAACGGCCCCTGCTCGATTTCGTTTTCCAGAATTTTCTCGTAAAGCCTGTCAATCAGGAGAACTCTTGACATTGTCCTTACTGCCCTGTCCAGTTTCAATTTCTGCTCTTCCAGTAATCAAATATATAGTATATAATTATAAAGGCTGTTGCCAAAAGGGAAAGTATTATTGCTATCAGTGGAATGGCCGAAATTTTTGGGTTCATGAGCAGCAGTCCAAGCGTGAAGAAAGGTATATAGTAAAGGAACAGGGCCACAAAGAGCGACAGCTCCCTGAGCATCCCAACCCTGCTTCTCCTTGCAGCAACGGCCGTGTTGACAACGATTATCAGGGCGAGCGCGGTCCATATGTACGGTTCAATGTTGATTATGGAGTATCCAACCAGGTATCCAAGCAGGGCTGCCGTGAACTGCTTCTGTATCTGGATGAACTGCGGAGTAAGAGAAACAAGCTCGGCCACCTTAATTGCGCCCATTGTTGTGATAAGGAGGCTGGATATAGCCGTGAGAACCCTCAGTAGGAAGTGCGGGCTCCTTCTCATCTGAGAAACTGTTGTATCGAGGTTGAACCCCTTGACAATGAAGGCGAGCCCAATTATGAGGAGAATAAGGTAGGATGCCAGATCCCTGACCGGCGTGAAGTACAATATCGAGTAAATTATCAGTATAAACCCTGGTATGCCAAGGAAGTACCTGGAATACCTTATGTCTGAAATGGCCATCTTGATGTATTTCCCAAGCACGATGTAGCTTTCCTCAATGTTCGCGCTGTGCTTAACCACTACCCTCACGACTGACCTGATTGGGGCGTAGGACATGAGCAGTGGCAGGACAGCTTCATCCTCAACCCCATCTGAAACCAGGACTATGTCGGTGAAGTTAACGCTTTCCCTTATTTTGTCCATCTGCTCCTTTATGATTTTGTCAGCCTTCAGGCCACCTTCGGGCGAACCGGTTACAATGGCTATTTCGCATTCACCCTCAGCCTTTAACTGGTCGTAGGCCTTTATGGCACCCATTATGGCATTTGCGTCAGCCTCTTCGGGGTCTGCCGTGCCAAGGGCAAGCGCAGCTGAAAGGCAGCTTTCCCTTCCAATTATGGGAGCCCTTAGTCCGGTCTTAACGCCCACGTCGTCGTCCCTGTCGACCATAAGAACAATAGTTAGCCCTGCCAATATCAGCATTTATAACTGATTAAAAGATAAGCTTTTACCTATTTCATATAATTGCATCGAAATTTGTCTGTTGTCGATACATTTCGATGGATTTTCTTAGCCCGCAGCAAAAATGGGCCAATGGAATTAGCCAAAAGCTGACCAATCAAAATGGCGGTGTGACATCATTCTTCCTGCTTTAGCATATCAGACAGGGAAAGGCTCCTGCCATTTCTCTCTATCTTTATGGTGGTTTCGATTGAAACCGGCAGGCCCATGGACCGGAATATGTAAAGCAACTCGCTGCCGCTTATTTTGTAGTTCAACGTTCCGTTCTTTATCAGCTCGGCAAGCTTTGAAACTACCAGCCGGGTTTCATTGGGATACTGATTATAGGCTGCGCTCAGCACCTCGTCCCCCCTGTCATAAAGGGCCCCCCTTACTGTTTCAAATGGGTCTTCGCTCTTCTGCTGAGGACGGTCCTTACTTTTCATGAGTTCCCCCATCTTTTTCTTCAGTATCTTTTCAACTTCCTCGTCCTCGCTCATGATATCCTCTTTTAAAGGGTTCAATATAAAAACTTTAACACGAGATTTAGCTCAGCAATAAGCTAAAATATGCAGAAAATAAAATAATGACATATGGAAAAGGAGCAGGACAATGAATTTGAGGACATAACCGGTAATCTGGATTTCTACATGGCAACAGAGGAGGGCAGGGCACAGCTTGTTGAGATTACAAAGAAGCGTGAAAAAAAGTTCATTGAAGAGCTGATGAAGTTCTACAGGCCGCAGAGGGACGTGATATGGATGAACCCTTACTGCAAAAGCTGCATATACTATGTGGAAAGGAGGGGGGCAAGGTGCGAGCTGAACAACGCGAGGCTGGTAAAGCCGTTTTACGGAAGGGCAATATGGGAAGTCATAAATGAAACTGAAGCCCTGGACTTTGAGGTCAAGGGAATTGAATGGGAGGAGCTGCGGGTGCAGGTTGCACAGGAAATTGTTGAAGAAGCAATGAAGAAAATAAATGACGGCAGGCCGTACAGCTGCTTTTC
>JBMFTE010000042.1:0-7564 GCA_049967195.1 Nitrososphaeria archaeon | reverse complement strand
GAACACTGAAAGCATATTGTAATAAATCACAAAAACGATATTATAAGGCCAATCTCATTTATGGAATTTTGTTGAGGAAAGTCCTGTATCATCAGTAAAGCAAGTGGCGTTACTGCTTACCTCAGACTTCTAACGCCCTTTTTAAATACAAATCTAGTTCTATGAAAAGTGTTATCAAAAACAGAGCTACCTTTTAAATCAATATGGTGGGGCATGCGGCTCGTAGCCCTCCTTCTGTTCAGGCAGGATTTGACTATGTGGCCTACCCGGACCTCGCCTGAAGGTACTTTATTGGTCCGATTTGGCCTTGCTCTGCCTGGGTTGGCCGTTTCATCCCTTTCCCGGCAATCCTCCAAGCGCCTGATGGCGCCTTTCACAGTCATTTAGCTGGCGGGTATCGTTTCTGTTCCAGAGCCAGCAGTCTCCTGCTGTGCGTCGCCGCACCAGGCCCCTCAGCCGGAGGGAGGAGCTTCCTCAGGGTTTCCCCCGTAACCTGCCCGACCGCTTACCCCACCGCTTTAATTTGCGGCACTGCGCTCTTATAACATTTTAAAAGATATAAATAATATACCGCTCACAGTTGCCATTATGGGAAAATGGATGGTGTTTTCAGCCTGGCCTTATATAAACAGCGAGCCTCACCTGGGTACGTTGCTTCATTTGATTACGGCCGACTACTATACAAGGTTCCTAAAAAGCATGGGGGATGAAGCCATCTCCGTTTCTGGATCGGACGAACACGGAACACCGATAGAGGTTGAGGCCATGAAGCAGGGTAAAATGCCGGTTGAGTTGACCAATGAAATGCATGAAAAGGTATTCAAATTGTTAAAACAGTTTTCCGTTGAGCTTGATAATTACAGCCGGACTGAAAACGAAGTGCACAAGGAATTTGTGAGGGATTTTTACCTGAGGCTGGACCAAGAAGGCTATGTATTCAAGCAACAGACAACACAGCTCTATTGCGAGCACGATAAAATCTTCCTACCAGACAGGTTTGTGGTTGGAAAATGCCCCTTCTGCGGTTATGAAAAGGCAAGGGGTGACCAATGCGAAAACTGTGGCAGATTGCTTGAACCCACAATGTTGATAGACCCAAAATGTGTGCTATGCGGAAATACGCCTGTAAAAAAGCAGACATACCACTGGTTTTTTGATTTGCCAAGACTTACTGAAAAATTAAGAGTTTTTGCTGCTGGTCTTCCAGAAAACGTAAAATTTTTCAGCCTTAATATGATAAACGAGGGCCTTAAGCCCAGATCCATAACCCGTGACAACAAGTGGGGGATCAGATCACCGTTTCCAGGGAGCGAGGACAAAACTGTCTATGTGTGGATGGAAGCGATACTTGGCTATCTATCCGGGGTTAAAGAATTGGAACTGAACGGCAGGCCTGGGCTTTTTGAGAAATACTGGAAATCAACTGATACAAAGAGCGTTTACTTCATAGGAAAGGATAACATACCTTTTCACTCTATAATATTGCCCGGCCTGCTTATTGCATCCAATTATGGGTACAACCTGCCAACATATATTTCCTCAACCGAGTTCTTTTTGTTCGGCCAGCTTAAGTTCAGCAAAAGCCAACACGTGGGGGTGTGGGCAAGTGAAGCCCTTCAGATGGCAGACGGGGAATACTGGCGGTATGCTCTCCTCAGTCTGAGGCCTGAGAGGGGAGATTCCAACTTTAGCTGGGCTGATTTTCAGAAAATTGTCAACAATGACATCAACGATACAATAGGCAATTTTATCAACAGAGTATTAAAATTTGTAAGCGAAAAGTTCGACGGCGTGGTTCCGGAAAAAAGGCAATCATCCCCCGATGATGCAGAATTTGTGACAAAAATAATCTCGAAAAAAAAGGAATACATAGACTTGAATTATTCATTGAAGATTAAGGACGCGGTTAAAGCATTTTTGGAGTCTGGCTATATCGGAAATGAATATCTGAGCAGGCAAAAGCCATGGGACCTGATAAAACGCGATTATGACAGGGCCTGCACCGTGATTTACAATTCGGTTCAGACAGTAAGCCACCTGGGATTTATGATGTACCCCATAATGCCAGTAAAATCTGCTAACTTGATGGCCCAGCTTGACATCAATAAATTTTCTGCTGAGCTGACCTGGGAAACGGTTAAGCCCGGACATAAAATTAATAAAAACAATATATTGCCATTGTTTTCAAAAATTAAAATGGAAAAAGCATGAACTTTAACCTAAAGCGCGCGCAAATTTATTAATAAAAACAGGAAATATTTTGAGATGATTATGGCAATTTGTTTCAAACAGGAAGCTTTCCTTTATACACTTCCGTATATCTCCATTGTTTTTAAACATCGCTCAGCGCGCTAGGCTCGCGGACCGCACTTGGGAGCATGCATTTATAATTATGTTTCTTAAGCTTGGTACCTTCGATGCGCTGTTTAAGCCAGCCTGCTAAAAAAGCTAATGGTTCAGGAATTCTTTTGCCAGTCTGTAGTACACTTTTGAAGCTTGATGCACCTCTTCTAATCTTATCATTTCATTAATTGAGTGCGCATGATCGATGCTTCCAGGGCCAAATACAACAGTTGGTATTCCGGCTGCGTTCATGGTTGCTGCATCTGTCCAGTATGGAAGCCCAACAATTTCAGGTTTTGAAAAATCTGATATAGCACTCTGCAGGTAATTCACCACTTCACTCTGTACAGGCACCTGCATTGGAGGGAAGTATTTCCAAAGTTTTACGCTTGCATTAAATTTGCTATCCGAACTTTTAATATTTTGAATTATTTCTGAGGCTTCTCTAATAACGTCTTCTTCAGTTTCGCCTGGAATGGTTCTGCGCTCAACATAAATTGTGCAGCTGCCTGGCACCGTAGACCACTCCGACCCACCAGAGATCATCGAAGTATGTATAACTGGTTTTCCGAGCAACTGATGTTCTTTCCTAAACTCCATTTTGTAAATCCCATCTATGAACCTGCATGCCTCAGCTATAGCATCAATGCCATTTTGTGGTGAAGAACCATGAGCTGCCCTTCCCAAGACTTCAACTGTATACCTAGCCGCACCCTTATGTGCCACACCAATTTTCATTCCGGTAGGCTCTCCTACAACCCCTGCAGATGCTGAAAAATCATTAACAAGCCTCTGTGTTCCCCTTCCAAGGTATTCTTCATCAACTACAGCCGCGAAAACTAGTTCACCTTTCATTAAATTTTCTTTAGAGAGTATTTCCATTGCAGCCAGCATTGCAGCCAATCCGCCTTTCATATCTGTAGCGCCACGGCCATGCAGATAGCCTGTCCCGTCGACCTCAGCAGAAAACGGGTTGCCTTTCATCCCATTTACGCCTACCGTATCCATGTGGCCATTATACATCAGCCTTCTCCCGCTACTGTTTCCCTTCAGTATGCCTATTACATTGTACCTGCCGTCTATTACATCTTGCTCAACAACATCCACACCAAGTTCCTTAAAGAACCTTTCAATTAATAAAGCCACAGCTCTTTCCCCTTCTCCCTTTTTGTCAAATGGATTTATGCTGGGGGTAGATACCAGCATTTCAAGTATTTTTCTAGTTCTCCCGATATCTTCCATGGCATATTTTAGAAGCAGACCCTAAAATCCTTTTGCACTAAGCTTAAATTCGCGCAGGCCAAAAAAAGGTGGTATGAAAAAAAATATTGAGGAATTCCTAAAGGAACACGATCTGTGCAGGATAGCAACAGCCTCTAAGGACTGCATGCCGCATGCAGTTCCTGTATCATACATATTTCTAGATGACAATATATACATAAGCACTGACTATGGGACAAAAAAGCTAAAGAATCTCAAAGAGAACGCCTCAGCAGCCGTGGTAATAGATGACATAAAACCGCAGAGGGGGGTAATGCTGCAGGGGCATGTTAAACTTATAGAAAATGGAACTAAATGGAACAAACTTTACAGGGAATTTCACAAAAGGTTCGAATGGGCCAGGGCAGAGCCGTGGGAAGAGGGCGAAGCGCCATTTATTGAGTTAAATATAGAAAGGGAAGCCAGCTGGGGACTGTAATTATCAGCTTTTGCAATGTATTATACTACGTATTTTTGGTGAAGCCTCTCACATAAACACGTGTTACTGCTTAATCAAACTACAACCTTTTTAATTTACAATAATATGTTGCTGCATCCAGTTAAATAACTTATTTAATCACTGAACTGCTGCCTCTGCTGTTTTCTTTAAAATTGGCGTGAGCAGTCTCATCCTAACCAGCAAGGCATTTTTTACGGGGTGTAATTTTTTCACTTTTTCTGAAACTTCGTCAAGCAACTTGTTTGTCAATAGTGCGTTGATAAGCTGGTCGTATGTCATATTTGTGGTCATTTCTGACAGCGATTTTTCCATTGCAAGCCTTACCATCCTCATTTTTGACCAGTTTATCCTTTCTGGAGTAAATACCGCTATGTGCAACCTTACCCTGTAGCCATCGCTAGTGTTATATGTGCCGATCCATTCAACAAGCGATGAGCCCCTCCTTACCATGCTCCTGTAGACTTCCCTTGCATATTCAATGCTCTTTATAACAGTGCTGGCTCTCTGGCCATCCACCTTTATGATCTGCAGCATCAGCTTCACGTTATTATATTCTGGATTTTCGTTAAAAATATTATAAAGGGAAACGGGCACCACTCTGCCAACTGCAGAGCCATCTTCATTAACAGGTATTCTAGCTACATTGATGTTGCCCAGACTTTCCGGAGCAAATACATCAACCCACTCCTTTGCCTTCCACTTGTCCTTGACTTTTGCTACCTTAGGCATTACATTCGCCTATAATGCCCTCATATATTAATTCTTCCTTTAAGTTAATTTCATCCTTTGAGTAGCGCCAGAGTTCTATGTTTTTAAAACCCGCTTGATCGCTAATTTATTGATTGTGATTTTTTATAGAATTTTTTATCAAGATCATCATAGAACCCGTAATTAATTACCTGATACTGATCTGCCCGTGTCATTAGCCTGTCTAAAAATGGAAGCTGAGTGCCATTCTTGTACAGCGAACTGTATATATCCATCAGTGCCCGGGCTGCCCCCCTAAATGCAGTTACAGGAAATATGACCATTCTGTACCCCATGGTTTTGAAGCTGTCGGCAGTTATGTAAGGGGTTTTGCCAAATTCCGTCATGTTAGCCAGCAGCGGGGCCTCAACAGCTTTTGAGACATACCTGAATTCTTCCTCGTTGAGCAGAGCCTCCGGGAAAATGATGTCTGCTCCCACTTCGCTGTACTTTTTAGCCCTTGCTATAGTATCATCTATGCCCGTTACCCCCCGTGCGTCTGTTCTGGCAATTATAAGCGATTCTTTTCTTGCATCTAAAGCCGCAATTAACTTTTCTACCATTTCCTCCTGACTCACTACTTCCTTTTGTTCCAAATGTCCACACTTCTTTGGATTCCGCTGATCCTCTATTTGTATGGCGTTTGCACCAGATTCTTCCAGCACTTTTACTGTCCTGTATACATTGAGCGATTCACCGAATCCTGTATCGGCATCCACAATTATTGGAATCTCAACTACCCGTTTGATTCTCCTTACAGCTTCTGCCAGCTCGTCAAGCGTTATCAACCCGAGGTCTGGAAGACCCATTGATGAGGTGAGGGCCGCGCCAGAAAGGTAAACAGCCTTGAACCCGACTTTCTGGGCAACAAGGGCAGAAAATGCGTCATATACCCCAGGTACGATCAGGAATTCGTCCTTTTGTAAGTTTTTAAACCACAATTTCCTTCACCATGATCTTTTCCAGATTCATTACCTTTTCTATTGTGCCCTGTTCTAGCCCAAGCCTGATGGCCTTCTTGATGAGTTCGTCATTGGTCAAGGGCCTTTTTGCGTGACCCTTTGGCAATTCGATATATGCGCTTTTTTTGCCATTTTTAGTTCTGACATTAATCTCTACAGGTAGCTTTTCTGGATAAATTTTAGACATTTCAGCATCTTCATGTACCTTGACCCTTTTCATTACAGATGTTACTTCTGGATCCTGAATATAAGAGTATGAATCAAGCCAGAATCCTTTTTTAACAAGAGCAACGGCTATCATATATGGCAGGCTGTGGTCTGCTGTTTCCCTGTTTTTTGGGCTCCACTTTGATTCATCGTCCGCCAGAATGCTCTTTGCCGCTTCATATGTATCTATTTCAACTTCCTCAATTTCGCCATCATAATCAATTTGCAATGCTGCTTCTATTGCCGCTTGGGCATGATATTCCGCGGGATACTCTTTTATATATGTCCTTAAAATTCCAGAATTCCCCATTTTGTCGAAATTTTTTTCGTCAAAATCCTGCAGCACAATATTGTTTAAGCCCATTTTGCCACTGAATGGTTTATCCGGTCCCGTGATTCCGTTCATTGCAATAATTGTTGCGAAAACTGCGTTCCTGGAGGCGTTAGCAGCTGCACCAGCCTTCCACATAGAAAGTGATCCGCTTCGGGTTTCCCTTAACGCCACATTCGGCACCGTTGCTAGTGAAATGGCGTTCTTTGTTTTTTCGACGCCCAATCCCAGAAGTTTTGATGCCGCAGCAGCCTCTGCCACTGCAAGAAAAAGTACATGGTCAAACCCCCTCTTCCTCAATGAAGAAGAATCACAAAGCCTCGTCCCAACTTCGTACCCAATTGCTATTGAAGTTATAAGCTGCTTTCCGGTAACATCAAACATTTTACCTAGGGCAATCAGACCGCCTATCATATCACTTGGATGCAGGGGCTCTTTTGAGAGATATGTATCATTGAAATCCAGGTACCTGATTAAAAACGTGTTATAAAATGAAGCAAAGTCAACGGATGCTTTAACACCATCCACAGTATCCACACTTCCCAAAAAATAACCCGCAGCATTCCTTAAAACGCTACCTATCTCGGTATAAGAATATTTTGCATTCGCCAATGCGTCAAGTACTCTCCTCTTTGCCTCCTCCTTCACCTTGCTGTCTAGCATTTCATAATTTGTTTGTTCTACGTATCTAGATATTATATCCGAAATTTCCATGTTTTAATATTGCGGCTGTCGCATTTTAAGCCTTTTTGTTCCTGTGATATCATTTTCCCCGAGGCTCTGCTCAACGAGGAAGAATTCAGAAAATATACCCTGCGCGTCCACCTCATATCTGGCTTCAAGTAAATTGACCCTCATAGAAAGCCTTTATGGACTTACGGGTATTTGGGACCATTTTCCATTGAAGCATCTAGCCTCAAAATCCTGCCCTTCCCTGGCCCCCCATGGAAGGGTAGGGCCTGCGACTTGATGCCCCAACGGTACGTGATCCTTTAGCCCCCGTTTGACCATTCCGGCTTTCTACTTGAGCCTTTTCATTTGAAACCAGCAATGAGCTGGACGCGACGGGTTGACCAACCTCCTGCTAGCCTTCACCAAATGCCGGGCCCCATTTTGACGGCCGATCAAAATGGGGAAGCGCTTTTCCGGCATTTAGCTGGATTAGCAATTGGCGTGATCAGCATATATCTCCAATCATGTAAATTTATGTCAGCAGGTCTAAAAAAATTAATAATTTGGTCAGCACTTATTTTA
>JBMFTE010000041.1:0-7863 GCA_049967195.1 Nitrososphaeria archaeon | reverse complement strand
TGAAGAATGCCTCTGGGCTCCTGTAATCCCTGCTGAAGGCGCAGAACCTGCAGTTCAGTATGCATACGTTAGAGTAGTTTATGTTCCTGTTCACCACGTACGTTACACTGCCGCCCACTGTTTTCTCCCTCAGATAGTTTGCCGCAATGCCCAGGGCAAGCAGGTCCTGGTTGCGTGATTTTAAGAGAAGTTCAATCTCCTGCACGCTGAGGTCCTGACCGGCAAGGGCCCTTTCAACAGCGTGGGCCCTCCCTTCATCCATGAACAGCCCAGCAGCGTCCATCATGCGGTCAACCTCCTGATGGCTGATACGATGCGCTCCTCCAGAAATCCCTGCCTTTCAATGAACTCCCTGTAAACCGGAAGCCTCTTCTTAAGGGCATAACCGTGGCCTTTGCACTCCCTGCCCAAGATTTCAATGTCAGGCCACGGATATGATGAATTTACGTAATCAGCTGTCAGCGGAGAAATGCCGCCCAGGTCATTTGCCCCTGCTTCTATGATGCTCCAGCATGGAACCAGGTTCGGGGGTGACTGGATGTTCATGTCAGGCCCAAGCACCAGCCTGGCAACGGCTATGACCCTTTGGACCATCTCAAGCGAAGGGCCTGTAACGTCATCCATGGGGGTACCCCTTTCAGGCCTGAACGGCTGCACTATAACCTCCTGTATGTGCCCGTACTTTTCATTCAGTTCTCTGATGGCAAATAGGGAATCGATTATGTCTTCAGGGCCCTCGCCTATGCCCACTATTATGCCAGTGGTGAATGGTATCTGAAGCTTTCCTGCCATCTCCATCATCTTCAGCCTCAGGGCCGGGTTCTTGCTTGGAGAAAGGTGGTGCGGCCCTCCCCTTTTGAATAGCTTTAACGATGTGGATTCAAGCATCAGTCCCATGCTGGCTGAAACCTCCTTTAGCCTGGCCATTTCATTTTCTTCAAGCAGGCCAATATTTATGTGAGGAAGCAGGCCATGTTCCAGCGCAATTTCAGCCACGCGGTGGGCATAATCGGCGGTTGAACTGAACCCCCCTTCCCCTAAAAACGACCTGGCCTCCCTGTGCCTCCTTTCAGGCCTCTCTCCAGCCATTATGAGAGCCTCTGTGCAACCAAGCGATGCGCCGGCCATGACTAATGCTGCAGCTTCCTCTTCCCTCATGTACCCTCCCCCTTCTTCTGGCTCCCTCCTATAACCACAGTATGAGCACCTGTCGCTGCACAGGTTTGATAATGGCAGAAAGACCTTTCTTGAATAGGTAATGGTTCTGCCCTTTGCTGAATCCCTGATCGCAGATGCCACGGGCAGCAGCCATTTGATGTCAGCGTTTAATAACCGAAATGCACGCTCTCTGTTTATACCATGATAATTTTTAAGCCCTGATATTTGATATTCATCATTATTGTTTTCTATTTTTTGCATACTGATATGATTATAAGTTATCACTATTAAGCGTTTGCATCTGATGCTGAAACAGTTCGCTGCGGTGCAACAAAGGGATTAACGAAATATGGCCTACCTTCGCCATATATCTTCACAAATTCCTTTATCTTTTCAATGTCTTTGTCTGAAAGCCAAGGATACTTTACAGTCCTGTAGATGGTTTCAGGCAGTTTTGATGCTATTTTCACTGATTCTATGAGCTTTTCAACACTGAGCCTCACCCTTATAGTGTACTCGTATTTCTCCCTTTCAAAGGGCGGTCCCTTGATGTCTATCGCAAAACCGTTCACAATATCTGAAAGTGACATTAAAACTTCCGGCATTGACCCATTTGAATCAATCCTTATCAACAGGTCTGGCCTTTTTTGCCTGATCAACTTCACCATGTTGACAAGCCTCTGCCTGTGAAGAGTGGGTTCACCGCCGGTTATTACTGCCATGTTTACAATAAAATTGTTATCCAGCTCCCACAGCAGCATTTCAGCCGGCAGTTCATGAAAAGCCCCCTGAGCTATCTCCCAGTTATGACAATCCCTGCACCGGTAGTTACAGTAGGGCAGGTATATATTTAGGGTCATGTACCCCGGGTGGTCAATGCCGGAAGTGAGTATGCCAGCCAGGGGTGGCAGAGCATCCATTAGAAGTCACCGGTTACAAACGATTCAACGTCGTTTACCTTCAGTATTCCCCTTGTAACCCAGTCACCCCTTCTTGAATCCTGCCAAACGTTCTCTTCACCTTCATATAGACCAATGGTCGAATCCTTAACCCTGACCTTCCTTGCCACTGGCCTGAAATATCCTATCACCCTAGAATAAACCACAGTGTTTTGGCTCTTGCATGAAGGGCAGGTCAGGTGTTCCCCAACAAACCTGCGCTTGCAGTCACTGCAAACGGTGAGTGTGGGAGTGAGAGTAGCGTACTTGAGGGGATAGTTGAAAAACATTGACCTGATGAGCCATTTCTTAGATTCTGCGGACAGCTTCTCGCCAAGGAACAGGTGAAGCACTGAACCGCCTGTTGCATAGTTCTGCGTTATGGCAGACGTGTAAACGAGTTTGGATATGCTCTTGCAGCTGAACGGTGGCTGAAATCCTGATGTAAGCAGGGGCCTTTCTTCAGATACTGAAACAAAAATTTTCCTGTTTTTAAAGGATTCAGACCCCGCATATATTTCCCTGAAAAGCCTGAATTTTTCACAGCTTTCGTTTGTAATGCACATGGCAAACTCCAGATCCTTTCTTGCCAGATAGCCCGCTGCAGTTTCCATCGGAGCGTACTCAAAGTTCCATGCAATGCCATCCTTTTTCTGAAATTCATTTATTTTTTCAAGTATGTGACCAGCAACAATACTGGCTAAATGCAGCCCCTCTTCGCTCAAAATTCCGTCCTTTATTCCAAAATTGATTAGGCCCTCATGGCCTCCCCCAAGCGAAATTGTGTTAAAGTATGTGTTAAGTGACCTGTCAACATAATAAAAAAACGTGGGGTAAAGGTCCTCATGTTCCAGAATGAACTTTCTCTTTTTGTTCAGCACGATCCTTGCCCTTTCAAGAAGAACGTCCAGATGATCCAGCAGGCCCTGAACATCACCACTATGCAAGTAACCAAGTCTATTGAAGTTAATGGTTATCACCCCAATGGAGCCAACTCCCGACGCATTGCCAAATATCGATCCTGTATGGGACACTTTAGTTAGCTCCTTCAGATCTACCTGGAACCGGCAACAAAACGACCTCTGCAGTTTAGGGTCTCTTATTTCAAGGTTTTTCACCTTTGCGCGCCATTTTTCATCCTTGAAAGGTTTGCTCACATAATTTTCTATGTATATCCCGCCAAAATTGTCCATGAGGTCCAGCAGGGCATTAAATACCTGAGAATCCCAGTCAAAATCATCTGTAATGTAAAGTGTGATAAGCGGGAAAGTCCAGGGTTTGCCTTCCGCATCGCCCTGAGCCATAACTTCAAAGAAAGCCATGTTAACTTCATCATATATTTCCCTCGGAATCTCGCCAAAGGTAACAGTGCTGAGGCTGAATTTTCCCCCTATATTCACTGGTTCTTCAGCAAGTGCTGGCGCCGGGCCGCCGATTGTTACTGTGACGTTGGTGAACGGTGAATTGCCACTCCTGAAATCCAGGTTCACATTATAAACAAAGGACTGGAATGCATTTTTTATTTCGCTGTAAGTTAAATCTCTCTTCTGCCTCTCATACCATACATAAGCAGCGGCCACTGATGTGAGGTCATTTAATGCCACAGCCCCCGAAATCTCCTGACTTACCTTAAGTATGAAATTGGCGCTCTGGTCCAGAAATGTTTTGAGGTGCCTTGGTGGATTTGATTTCACGGAAAAGCCATTAAGCGATTGAAGACCGTGCTTCATTATATCTACTGCTGAAAAACCCGCACAGTATGGACTTAGCATGCTCATCTGGTGGTGATACCACCATCCCTCATCATGAATTAATCTTTCATCTTCAGAAAGTATTTTATCGAGATAGTATTCCTTTTGAACGAACGCAGATATTATTCCGGACATGGCTGGAAGGCTATATATTAAATTCGCATTATGCCTGCTTAAATCATCCTTGGTAAGGTAATCTTCAATCAATGAAATCATCCTTTCAGATAACAGGGAACCTGTCTGCATATGGATGGATGATCCATCCAACTAATTAAAAATTTTTGTTAAAAAAATTTCAGCTAATCAGTTGAGGTTAAATAAGATTTTCACCGAAAATTTTGTTACTAGCATAATGGTCAAATTTATTATTAAACCAATATTAAGAATTAAAGGAGTTGATCCTGTTAACTATGACAGGCAGTTCATTTAGGTCCTTTATTGTATAGTCCGGGTGCACACTGCTGGATTGGCTGTACTGATCCCTTGCAATTAGGGCAGTGAGCGAACCTGCCCTTTTGCCCGCAATTATATCGTACTCCCTGTCTCCTACGCTGATGCACTCACCAGGCATTAACCCCATCTTTTCAAATGCTCTTAAGAATACGTCTGGTTCTGGCTTGGGATTTTTCACTTCCTCAATGCTAACCCAGCAGCAGACCATCCTGTCTATGCCAAAGTGCTTCACTACCTCATCTATCAGGTCCTTTCCCATGCTTGATGCTATTGAAATCTTGATGCCCATTTTTGTCAGGTTTGAAATGCAGGAAACAGCATCCGGAAAAACTATGATCCTGTCTATGTTTTTTAGATAATAACGCTTCCTTATGCTCCTTATTCTTTCAACATCATCATCTGTTAAATTGCCCATGAACTTTGATGCAATGGCTGAGGAGGATAATCCAACATACTTTCTTATTTCTGATGGCTGAATACTATACCCGAATTCTTTAAATGTATCGGACAATGTCAAGGAGGCTGCTTCGGCACTATCAATAAGCGTTCCGTCAAGGTCAAACACTGCTCCTGAAATCAACAGTGTTGACTGGGCATGCAGAAATTTAAACTGTTCTAAAAAACGGCACTGCATTTTTGCCAACAGGCTTCAGAAGAGAAAGGTCAAATGCTATGGTTCTTTATTTTTTGAAGCAATATATATAACTCGATCGGCAATCACATCAATCATGGTATTTTTGCTAGAATTACTGCTACTATTTTTCTCGGCTTTAGCCATAGGGATTCTGGGCAACATAGCCGGTATCGGTGGTGGGGTCCTGCTCATGTTGATATTTATATTCCTGCTTGGTATCAATCCGGTGGTTGCGGGTGGTCTCAGCCTGTTCACCATTATATCAAGTACGGCTTTCGGCTCTTTGATAAACAGGGGGCAGGGGTCAATAGATAAGCGGCTTTTCCTGGATATCGCAGTGCTTTCAGGTGCAGGCGCTGTGATAGGGTCGGTGCTCAGCTATTACATTATTGTTTCATCTTTCAAGCTATTTTTTGGGATCACCGTGCTTGGGCTGGGGTTGTTTTCATTTATCTCAGCAAGGATTGAAATCAGGGTGAACAGGGACAAGGATTATTTAAAGAAGACGTTTGCAGAATCTCATGAAAGCGGGCTCGACAGGTTCAGGAGTCACAGGAGCCTGGCGGTGGTTTCCTTCATAGCAGGCATAATATCGGGCACATTTGGGGTAGGCATAGGTGCTGTTGTGGGCACTTTTCTGACATCGATAAAGCACATACATCCAAAAGTAGCGTTCTCCACCTTGCTGGCTTCAATGATTATAACATCCACAGTGGGTGCAGTGGTTCATTTTTCAGAGCCGGGCCTAACCGTTAATATGATGCTCTTGGTGCCGCTGCTTACCGGAGCAGCCCTGGGCGGTTTTACCGGGGCGCAGCTTTCAAACAGGATGAGCTTCTCGAGCCTTCGGTCATCACAGAGCTATATAGTGATGTTCTTTGGTGCCCTGTCAATAGCCATGAGCCTGTTCAGGCTCCATTAGGAGCGTTTTTGCTGAAAATTACATTGCTCTCCAAAAGTGCAATCTCACTTTGATCCAACGGTGATACCGTTACTTTGCAGATTTTATTTATCGATGTGCTCTGCTCGAAAAATCAGCTTCTAGCCTTAACTGAAGGCCCTGATGTAGTACTTTCTGCCCTCATACTTCACTTCCTTCAACAGCTTTTTCTCCAAAAGGGATTCAACCAAATCCCAGCTGCGCCCATGCCTTTTAAGGAGCTCAGCCACTGCATCTTCCCTCATTGGATGAACTGAAGTTATGCTGAGGAGGTCGTCCTCAACTTTTCCTGAGGAAGAGAAATCATTGCCTTCATATCCGGTTAACAGTTCAACATCGTTTACCATCCTGCTCAGCAAATTATATGCCCGGTTAACCGATTCTTCGTCTGGTTTCTTGACTGAGGAAAGGGCTGGGGGCCTTGTGGGCACAGAAATGTACGCCTTCTCTGGTTTAAGCTCTGAAATGAAATTTGCTATGCCTTCAATCTCTCCTTCATTGTATCCACTGACAAGCATTGTTTCCGTACACAATACGTTCCTGTACTCTCTGGAAAAGGTGAGGATACCGTCCATAACCATTTTGAATTCCAGTTCTCGGCATGGCCTGTTCAGCTTTTTCCAGGTTCTTTCTGTGCAAGCATCAACTTTAACGGAAACCCAGTCGGCTTCTGA
Organism: Nitrososphaeria archaeon; assembly: GCA_049967195.1. GTDB lineage: Archaea > Thermoproteota > Nitrososphaeria > Conexivisphaerales > UBA164 > KM4347-05. Next base: position 1,315 of record JBMFTE010000041.1, on the reverse strand, counting down.
AAGTGCTTCCCTGACATCATCGTGAAAAAGCAGCGAGGCGTTGGTTATCACGGCTACCCTTGCGCCTGCATCCTTAATGTCCCTTATTTCCCTGCCCAAGTTGATGTCTAGGGTTGGCTCGCCGTCAGGGACAAAAGTTACATAATCTATTTTTTCACCCTTGTTTAACTCGCGCATTATTGATTCAACTATTTTCCCAGGCTCATAAAATTCTCTTATTTCACAGGTCAAACCCTTAGTGATACCTATTTGGCAGTATATGCAGGAATATGTGCAGAACTTTGGGGGTATATTGTTCACTCCCAGGCTTCTTCCCAGCCTCCTAGAAGGTACCGGCCCAAAAGTTAATCCCATGCACCTTAAATGAAAAGAAAACGTTATAAACCATATCGCCTTTTCGACATCAAATGAGAATAGTTATGCCTTTAAAGGAAAACAACGGTCCTGAATCAAGGGTTACAGGCCATCCAAGGATGGCACCCTATTTTGCCGTGGCGGAAATCGACGGCGCAAAGCAAATGTCACTTAACATAATTGAAAATCCATACAAGGGTGAAGAGCACCATGAAGAGCATCACCATCAGGGAGGAACTCAGTTTTTCAGGTTTCTGGAAGGCCTGATGCCAGATGCTTTCATTTCGTACAATGTGGGGGAAGGCGCATTTTTCAGGTTCAAGGAAATGGGTGTTAAGATGTACATGCCAAAGGGCCATACAGTCAAGGAGAATGTTCAAGCATTTACCGCCGGTGAACTCAAGGAGCTTGCAGGGCCGTCTGACTGACATCATCCACTGCTATTTTCATGTCATTTGAGCATGATTCATTGATACAAGTCCGTTTGATGCCTCCAATAGAGGTCTCCGCAGTCGTTAACTTTAGAGCTTAAGCGATTGAAATTTACTGCTTCCTTCAAACGGTTCTTTAGTTTATGAAAACCCGTTATTTCATAAAATCAAATCAAACTTCTGCTCATATTTATTAATGCTTTTTAGCAAACGCCCTTTGTTGCATCGAGTCTTTTATTGCATCAAAGGAGCACTAACGATCTTTACTATCTGTGCCCTTACATAGAATCCCTTTGACTTAACTGTGGAATTCATCACTAGTTTGATAACAGCCTCTGCACCTATGCTGACAGTGTAATTGAAGATGGCCCTTGAATCGTATGCTGAAGCTCCGAAGATCCTGCCTACTTTCCAACATTGTCATTGGCTTAATCCCTTACAGCAGAATTTGGGCATCAGGATAGCTGTGAGGTTTCCCTCTTGTCCTTGTTCATCTGCTTCTCCTGGTCTACAACATGCTGACAAATACG
>JBMFTE010000040.1:0-7881 GCA_049967195.1 Nitrososphaeria archaeon | reverse complement strand
CTTCCTAATAATACTAACCAAAGAATTTTAAAGGCGGTTATCACTATAATGGGGGGTAAAAAATGGATATAATAAAGCCTGAGTATAATGGAAACAGCATAGCAAACATATATGCAAGCGTTATAAAGTTCTTTGGTGGAAATTCAGACAGGATACCACTAAAATATAATCTGGGTAGGAAGGATAAATTTGTGCTTATAATTTTGGATGCATTTGGCTTAAGCGTATTTGATAAAATAAAAACGCCACTGGCTGATGCAGAGGTTAAGAGGATTACCAGTATATTTCCCTCAACTACTGCTGCTGCCATGCTTAGCTTTTATACTGGCCTCACGCCGTCGGAACATGGCGTAATGGGTTTTACAACATATATGAAAGAGTTTGGCAGTATAATAAACATGTTGAACCTGTCCCATCCGTCTCAGGAAGAACCCATACAGATGTTAGCTCAGAATTTTTCCCGATACATATCAGAAAAGGCGATTCCTTTGGGCGTTGAACTTTCAAAGCTAGGTGTTTCTAGTACCGCCATACTCCCAAATTCAATATCTGACTCGCCTACTACGATATTTCACACGCGTGGAATGAATAGGGTCAAGTATTACTACCCCTGGGATGCTTTAATTCAAATGAAAAAACTCCTTTCTAATGAGGGCAAGACATTCATTTCGGTATATATACCTGTGGTGGACACCCTTTCCCACCATTATGGCCCGCAAAGCCAAGAAACCTTAAGTTCGGCCGAGGACTTGCTGGCAATGATATCAAAATCGCTAAGTGGTATCAAAGGTTTCACAGCTTTGATCACTGCTGACCATGGTCAAGTTCCCAACGACAAAACGAATGTGGTAAATCAGCAACTTATGGATATCTTAGAAATGCCACCATTTGGTGATTCTAGGGCTGTATTTTTAAATGTAAAAAACGAAGACTCTGCAATAAGATATTTTGAGAAAAATCTAGGTGGGTTTGTTCTATTTAGGAAGTCAGAAGTTATCAAAAATGAGTATCTGGGGCCAAGGCTGAACCCCAGGTTTGAAAGTAGAGTCGGAGACATTCTGGCTGTGCCACAGGTAAATGAATCACTTATATATTCTTACAGAGGAGAAGGTGATGCTGACTATATCGCATTTAAGGGACATCATGGTGGATTGATGCAAGAGGAACAAGGAGTTCCATTAATGATAATTCAAAGATGATTGATTACAACCTTGAATTGCTAACAATGAAACATACTTACTTAAATTCAAGGACCGCATCTTTTGCACCACTAAATTTGTTGATATCGCCCAATGGTATATGACCCAGCGGATTTGCCTTGCCGAGATATTCATTTTCTATTTTAAAAACAATTAACCAAGAGCCTTTGGGGTCAAATGCAAGTTCGCCAGGTTTGAAGCTAGCTTTTGCCTTTTCATAGCCGCTTATTACACCGGTTTGCATCAAAACCCCATATGGCATATTTACAATTATTGCACTAAATGTCCTCTTCCTCAAAAGGGCATTTATCGTATAAGGACAAACTGCGTTGTCTAACACAACTTCTATACTCTTATCTCCAATTTTAATTAATAATTTTACCATTATTGTTCACCAGAATATAGTGTTGCACTTTCCTTTACAATCCACGCCTTAAGTTTCCAAGAATTCCTTGACTCGATAAATTCAAATGCTTCAGACAAACTTGAAAAGCCGATTATGCCCAATCTGCCAATTAATGCATTTGGAAATGAACTCACCAGTGTTAGATGCGCTTGTTTTTTTAGCTTAGCTAGTATTTGTGATGCCAGACTATTTGAAGACAACCCCAGAGTTAATCTTCTGAGTCCTTCGTCACCGAGGCCATTTTGGCATTCTGCAACAAGTATTATCTCTCCGTCGTTATCTAAAAATGGCAACAGGTTATATGCTGAAAATAAAGCGTCAAAAAGGGTGTCATCATATGGGTAACCCCCCGGAGAAGCTACTACGAGTCTGTGCTTTTTTTGTTTTACCGCCATTTCCAAAAATGCTGACTGAATACGTTTAAAAACCTCTACTGCAGGCCCCATTAAAACCCTTTGGGTTACTCCCCCAAAATGACATATTGCATAAGGCTTTGTTTCCTCCAGTATCCTTTCTGCAAAACTTACCGATTGTCCGTTTACGGCAGAAGAGCTATTTTCTTTTCTATTTAAAACCTCACCCTCCAAACCCAGCAGTGACGCTAAAATTGAGTGCGGCCCGACAAACCCATATAGCGGATCGAGTCTTGTTGAACACACTATTACAGTCTTTTCAATGTTCTCTGGAATCTTTACCAGCACTCCATCTATTATAATTTCACCTGCCTTTTTGAAATCAAGTGGTTTTAATGATTGAAAATTCTTCTGCAAAAGCTCTAGACTTGTCTTCTTTCCATCAGTAATATAATAAAGTGCATCCTTTATTTCTCCACTATATTCTTCGATTTTTAGTGGTTCAACAGTGCCATCATAATTTTCATGTTTTAACCTTAAAGAGGCTTCAACTTCGCCATATGGGATCCAGACTTCAGGCATATATTAACACCTTTATGTAATTAGTTGGCGCAGGCTGGTTATTAAGTTTCAGCATTTGATTAATATTTAGCAGATCACTTTTAAAAAAGGTTTAAAGGTTGCGCATTTTATGGATACCTATGCCAGAAATACCAGCGTCAGCAATATATAGAATATTTAAGAAAGCGGGAGCCGAAAGGGTCGGTGAAGATGCTATAGATGAAATGGAAAAATTTTTAGAAGAATATGGGGTAAAAGTTGCTGGCCAATCAGTTCTGCTTGCTACCCATGCCGGAAGAAAAACAGTCAAGTCTGAGGATATAAAGTTATCAATAAAAAATATACTTGGAACAAAAAAAGAATAGGTTACTTCATTACTTTTTTTGCTCTTTTTTTACTTCCTTTTTCTTTTTTGCCATTTATTATAGCACCTTGAGCAATTATAGCAAAATACTAATATTTTAACTTTTTTGTTACATTGGGAACAAATGCAGTTATGTGAAGGTAATAATCATTGTGCCTGCTAATCAGTTGCGCATTGGCTATTTCTGCATCTTGCGGGATCTGCTCCAGTCCATTAACCTTCAGAACACCAATGTTCTGAACTCGGATGTGCAGTTTGTCAATGATTTTGTAGGTTATGCCGTACTGGTTAAGGGGTATCGAATTTACGTGTTTCTTGAACTTTATTCTGCCAACCTTTATCCCTTTGCCCTGCTCATGTTGTACACGGCAGCCTCTTAATTATGCTCTGCCTCATCTGGCTTGAACACTGATGTTTCTTGTTTCAAAGCTGTCACCTACCTTGACCTGCACTTTATTGACCTTGTAGCTGGCATCAAATATTCCTCCAGCTATTGTGCTATTAGTTAACCATCTTGCCTCAGCAAAAAAGCTTTTCAAGGGTGTCTGCGTTAAGGTGGTTCTTCAGCACCTTAACTTCAAATACTCGAACAGACACTCCCTTGTGCCTGAGCCTTGTTTCTTTGCAATTGTCTGATTTTTTGCTGATTTATGAGAACAGAAATTTAAAAACATAACTGTGATCCGCTTAAAAGCGATAGTTATGGATCACAATAAAGTAACATATTTTAAACTGCAGTTATATGCGCGCTAGCTATCAGTAGTTTACCAGCTTCTGCGTAGTCTTCTCATAAAACAGAAGCCTGTCTGGTGCGAACTTGACCTTTATTTCACTGCCTGCATCTATTCTTGCAAGACCCGTGTACTGCATCATAATTTCAGTATTGCCTATTTTAACATCAAAATATGTAACCGAACCCAGTGGTTCAACCGTAGATATGATGCCGTTTATTCCATCTGCGGAAATCACTACGTGTTCTGGTCTGACGCCCATAAAAACTTCTGCTTCCCTGTCAAATTTTATACCATTCAAGTCTAGTGCAAAGTCTGCCGATGAAAACTTCCATGTATTGCCAACTTTCACAATTTTGCCAGGTATCATGTTCATTTCCGGTGAACCCACAAAACCCGCAGTAAACATATCAGATGGCTTCATGTAAAGTTCATACGGATCTGCTACCTGCTTTATAATTCCTTTGTTAAGCACTGCAATTTTAGTAGCCATGGCCATTGCCTCAGACTGGTCATGCGTAACAAATATAGTTGTAACGCCAAGTTCCTTCTGCAGATTCTTCAGGAATGTCCTAGCCTCAACCCTCAGTTTTGCATCCAAATTGCTCAATGGTTCGTCGAGCAGAAATATTGATGGATTCCTGACCAGCGCCCTTGCAAGGGCTACCCTCTGCTGCTGACCGCCACTCAGCTGCCTAGGCTTCTTTTCAAGCAACTCCTCTATATGCAGTATGCCTGATATTTCCTTCACACGCTGGGCTACTTTGTCCTTGCTGAGCCCCCTTACCTTGAGCGGTAAGGATATATTGTCATAAACGCTAAAGTGGGGGTACAGCGCATAGTTTTGGAACACCATTGCGATATCCCTGTCCTTTGGCTGCATGTCATTCACTTTTTTTCCACCTATGTATATTGAGCCTTCAGTTATATCTTCCAGTCCTGCTATAAGTCTGAGCAGAGTGCTTTTGCCCGAACCTGAAGGCCCAAGAAGCACAAAAAATTCCCTGGATCCTATTGTAAGATTAATATGATCCAGCACCACACTATTACCAAATTTTTTTGTAAGATTCTCAATTACTACTTCTGACATTATTCCTTTACCGCCCCCATTGTCCAACCCTTTACAAGGTACTTCTGAGCATATATACCAATTACAATTGTTGGAATCATCACAATTACGCCGGCTGCCGCAAGACCCCCCCATGCGAAGCTTTTTTCTATTACAATAAAGTCTGTAAGGTACAGCGGAACCGTCTGAGCCCCAGCAGGAAATGGCGTATATGTCAGCACCAATGCATACAAAAATTCGTTCCAAGCATTTATGAAGTTTAATATTACAGATACCATTATCCCGGGCATAATCATCGGTAGCGCTATTTTATAAAATATTTTATACGCCGACAGACCATCTATGCTCGCAGCTTCCTCAACGCTTCTGGGAAGATCGCTGAAGAATCCCATGAGCAGCCAAGTTGAAAGCGGTGCGGTGAAGCTAAGATATACTAGTGTCAACCCCCACCATGTATTTATCATGTTTGCCTTTATTATAATTATGTAAAATGGAATTATCAGGGCAGCTTCTGGTATCATCATCATGAACAGCACGGTCCTCCCAAGCCACACGCTTTTTAAGTAGCGGGTTAGTGCGTAAGCTGCTGGAGCTCCGATTAATAATGTGCCTATCAAGGCTGAAAGCATGGCTATTATAGCGCTGTTTAAAAGCCATGGAAAACTGCCAAAAGCAGTCTGGCTTACTGCTCCAAACGCCTGTTTTGGTACGTAAAAATTACTTAAAGTTATCTTTGTGGGGAAAAATATAGGCGTAGTAGTAAATATTTCTGAGTTGACTTTAAGTGCAGTTATGACTGTCCAGTATATTGGAAACAGGGAAATTAATGCAAAAACTATCAACAATAAAAGAAGGAAAATATTTAGCTTCTTCATTATTCTCCGCCCCTTCCTTCGCGCCTTAAGCCCAAATACCTTTCCACAGAGGTAAGTTTCAGCATTGCATAAACAAAGGCCCCAATTATGACCAAGAATAATAATGACAGAGCAGCAGCATAATGCATGTTGAAGTAAGTAAATGCTACCTTATATATGTAGAAGCTGAGTATGTAAGTTGAAAAACCTGGACCGCCATTTGTAAGTACATATACTAACGCAAATCCCTGCAGAATACCAATGGAGTTTAGGAGAAATGCAATGATAAGTATTGGCCTTATTGAAGGCATTGTTATGTACCTGAAGGTCTGCAGCCTGTTCATCCCATCTATTGAGGCGGCTTCATAATATTGCCTTGGTACTGCCTGCAATCCTGCATAAATTATCAGAAACACGAAGGGAATATACTCCCAACCATTTGCCACTATTATCGTTGGCATTGCAAGATTTAGGCTACCCAGCCAGTTCACAGGAATCTTTAAAATATAATCTAGTGGACCATAAGTTGGATTAAATATAAGCAACCACATCAGAGCAATCACGATTGGCGATATTGTCAGCGGAATATACAAAATCATTCTGAACGTGTTTTTCAACCTGCCAGTATAGCTGTTTAGTACTATCGCTGCTAAAAACCCGCCAGCAAACTGAAGGGCAACGGATCCTATAAAATAATATAAAGTATTGATTAATGATGAGTAAAGTATTGGGTCCTTTGACATGGAAACAAAGTTAGTCAGTGAAAAGGCACCTTCAGAATTTGTAAATGCATACCTAAAAAGCAGTAAAATAGGATAAATAAAAAAAATCAAAAAATAAATTAATAATGGTGAAGCAAGTATCAGCCCTATTTTTGTAGCCTGCTTTCTGTTCATTTTAACCAGAGTATATCTGAATTCCCTGAGATTCAGCATAAGAAGTTATTGCGCTAGCGGCCTGTGCTGGTGATATCTTCATGGTTGCTACCTGTGGTATTTCGCCCTGCAGGTAAGACAGCACTGGTGGCCAGCTGGCAAGGTTTGGCTCTCCCTGAACAGCATTTCCTAAATAACTCTCCATTGAGTTAAGGTCTGATGCTGGAAATATGCTGTGTTGAACACCATATGCAAACATGGAATATCTAAAAGGCAACAGGTCATCAAGCGTCATATAGTACACTGACTGGTTCTGGCTGGTTGCAAATTCAAGAAACGATACAGCTAGCGGCAAGTTCTTTGAGTACTTGAAAATACCATATGCAACGCCGCCTAGATTGCTAACACCACCCGGAAATGCCTTTGCTACAGCCCACTGTCCCTTTATAGAAGAATTCTGCAACGATAGCATAGCAGGTGTCCAGTAAATCATCATTGGAGCTACTCCTGTGGCAAATGTCTCAGGCGTGGTGAGAAATCCACTGTTAAATTCATTAGCACTGTCATTTTCCAGTGCTGCAAAATAGTTGAGATCCTGTATAAAGATCGGTGTGTCAGTTAACAGCTGGCCGCTGCTGGAATACAGTTCACCATATGGTGCTGTTACAGGCCCATACACGGAACTCATATTAACTCTAGCAGCTGCAAACAGTGCAGTAAAGCTTTCCGTCATGTCATCAGCAACCGCATCGTTCATCATCACGATTCCATACTTGCTTCCATGCTTGCCGTTAAAGAAGGTTGCAACGTCAACCAGCTGCTTTAGTGTAAGAGTTGTGTTACCTGGGTTAGGCAGATTATACCCATACTGTTGTTTGAACAGCATTTGGTTTGTTGTGTTAGTAAAGTAGGATGGTATATAATAGAACATCATAACATCACCAAGATACGGTATAGCATAATATGTGTTTCCAAACTTAAACTGGTTAATCATTGAAGGCAGTATGTCCGAAAAGTTGTAAGATGCAGGGAAGTAAGCTGGATTATTTATATATGGCGTCAAATTTAAAAGATATGGTTCAAGACTTCCTAACCAGCCTATGTTTGGAAAGTAAACTATATCATAGGCGTCCTGGTTTTCTTTGAAGGCTGTCATATAATCAGTCAAAGCATTTCCGAATGATATTGAAACTATGTTAACAGTTACACCTGGGTGCAGCGCTTCAAAGTTTTTAGCTATCTGAGCCATTGCAACGTTATTTTCGCCAGCCTGTGCAACTACCGTTATTGAGCCAGAAAGTGTTGGCGACACCGGCTTTTTGGGAACCGTAGAAAGATAATACTCATACGACCCAACCGCAGCAATTATTATGACAATGATTACGATAATGGCAGTGATTGTTCTGCTAATTCCACCATATTTTTTTCGTACCATCACAATTATAAGTGACGTTTTAATATAAAAACTT
>JBMFTE010000039.1:0-7985 GCA_049967195.1 Nitrososphaeria archaeon | reverse complement strand
CGTTAACATGGTTAACGGAAACCATAACCTAGATCAATGCATAGAATTTCTTCATTCAAAAAATGTCAAATGCAGCCCAAAGGTTGAAAATTCCCCTGGCTTTCATGGTGTTACTCGATCAATAAGCGTTTATTTTAAGGATCCTGCAGGGAATATCATTGAACTCTGGGCTCCCTTTCGACCCTGACAGGCCATATTCTTTTATTGTCTACAAATATCATAATGGTGCTGGTGTTAAATGAAATTTTAACGCTTTCGCCCATTGCTGGTGCGGAGTTCCCGAAAAGCCTGGCCTTGTACATCACGTTTTCTGATTTCAGGGTTATTATGTACTCATGGCCTAGTGGCTCCACAACCATAACTTTTGCGTCTATTCCTTTATCTGATAAAACTATATCTTCAGGCCTGATGCCTACAGACACCTTGCCACTGTAATTAGCTTTTAGTGGAAACTGCGCATTGAGCACAGTGAGGCTGCCATCTGATAACTCGCCATCAAAGAAATTTATTGAGGGACTTCCCAGGAAGCTTGCAACAAAAGTATTGTCAGGGAAAAAGTAGATGTCCTCTGGTGCCCCTACCTGCTGGATTATGCCATCTGATATAAGCGCTATCCTGTCAGCCATGGCCATCGCCTCAGCCTGGTCATGGGTAACGTATATTGTTGTAATACCCAGTTCCTTCTGCAGTGATTTTAGAAAAGACCTTGCAGCTACCCTGAGCTTGGCATCAAGGTTTGAAAGTGGTTCATCAAGCAGGAAAGCTGATGGTCTCCTGACAAGCGCCCTTGCCAGGGCTACCCTCTGCTGTTGTCCCCCACTGAGCTGCCTCGGATACCTGTCAAGCAAATCCTTTATCTCCAGCGTTCTTGCAACCTCCTCGATGTTCGCCTCAATATCCTTGCGGCTCATCTTCTGGGCCTTTAACGGCATTTCAATGTTTTCATAAACGGTCTTATGAGGGTAAAGGGCGTAATTCTGAAAGACCATGGCTATGTTTCTATCTCTAGGGGAAAGGTCATCGACAAGCTTGTCGCCAATCCATATGTGCCCCTGATCCTGAATTTCAAGGCCAGCTATTGACCTTAGGGCTGTTGTCTTTCCAGACCCTGAAGGGCCAAGTAAGATCATGAATTCACCATCATGTATTTCCAGATTAATACCTTTAAGTACCTGTGTATTGCCAAATTTTTTCCATATATTTTCCAACCTTACAGAAGGCAAATTAAGGGAAAGCTACCCATACCATTATTTATGTTTTTTGTATCATACATGCTTTTCATGGCAAAAAACTTTAAATATCATACCGGTTCTTATGTTTTTGCAGATGCAAAGAAGAAGTATAGGAAAAATAGCGATTTCACTTATTGTGATAGTAATAATCATAATAGCAGGCGTCGGCGCGTATTATTATTACATGAGTACAATACCACCGAAAACAACGCCTACTCCAACGCCAACAGTTACAACATTAAATGTTGTTGTGGTTGGTGGATGGAATCAGCGGACTGTTCAAGTTGCTGCTAACGATTATATGGCACTTCATCCAAATGTACACATAAACCTGATAATTACAACTTTTTCAAATTATCTTGAAAAGGAGGAAGTAGCTGAATCTCAGGCTAATGCGTCTTCATATGATATATTTACCTGGAGCCCCACGTCATCAGGTCCCATTGCTCCCTATGTTACACCGTTAAACTCAATGATATCCCAGTACAATTACAATCTCTCCAACTTTGCTGGGGGCATGCTTGCTTCAGGAGCAGAATACTATAATTTGACTTCAAAGACCACTACAGTTACTGGGTTCCCAATTGATACAAGCATATACACTCTTTATTATTTAAAGAGTATATTTAACAATGCTACACTTGCGTCAGAGTTTCAGTCCACCTATCATGTGCCATTTAATCCAAATGCGTGGACAAACTGGACAGAAGTTATATGGGCCGATCAGTTCCTTACATCAAATCATATCACGCAGTACGGAATGGTAATAGATGATAACCCAGGGCATGGTATGATTGACGCATTCCCCGCAATATTTTATTGGTGGTACCGCTCCAACTCCACACTGAACGGCGGCACTCAAGGTGGTCTACCGTCATACAATATCATGTTCAATACAGCAGGGCAACCTGACTTTGCCAACCCAGATGGTGTGGCTGCTTTACAGACATACAAGCAATTGATTCAGTATGGTGATCCATCACCTAATGTTGAATTAATCACATACAGCACACTTGAATCCCTCTTTGAGACGGGTAAGGCGGCAATGGATCTAGGGTGGACCGAATACGCGGCAACATTTAACAACTCTAAGGCTTCACCGGCCATTGCGGGCAATGTTGGTGCAGCGCTTTTGCCTGGAGGATACACTGAAGCAGGTGGCAGCATCATGGGAATAGCTAAATACGCTTCAAACAAAACAGCGGCATTCCAATTCCTGGAATTCCTTACATCTAATAATGAAGCGGTAAAGGCATTTTATGCAGGCGGGTTTGTTCCAACTGAACTTGGCGCATTAAAGATTTTAAGCACAAATGCAACAATATCTGGGTTTATCAATGAGCAGTATGCGGGAACCTTGGTGGCTTATGCGAATCCCCCGCTCCTGCCTATATCTTCAACTGTTTTAGTGCCTGAATTTAACTATGCAATAAACAATTATTTAACAGGAACTACTACAAACCCATTAACGGCATTGCAGACAGCTGCCAGTGAATGGTCTCATATAGTGTAGGGATGAAAAACAATGAAGGCTAAATGGGCCGAAAAGTACGCAGCTGTACTTTTGGCTCTTCCCCTTATTTTTTATTTGCTGATATTTACTGCTTACCCGATGGTGGAATCGGCTATTTTAAGCCTTTCAAAGGTTGGGTTACTCTATCAATTTAACGGATTTGTAGGATTGAAAAACTATCAAATGCTTTTATCCAACCCCTTTTTTGAGCAAACTTTCATAAATACAATGGTTTTTGTTTTTGCTGTTGTAGCAATTGACATGCTGGCCGGCCTTGTGCTTGCACTTAGCCTGGATAGGGTCAGCAGGGGTAAATCGATAATAACAACAATTTTAATGTCTCCCATGATTTTGCCGGCTGTAGTGGTTGGCGCAATATGGGAAATCATAATGGCACCATATATCGGTCCTCTGGATTATTTAATGAGCAAGTTGGGGTTTGGCAATGTAGGATGGCTGGCTAATCCCAGGCTTGCTTTGCCAAGTTTAATCATAATTACTGTGTGGCAGACAATTCCATTTATCTTCTTACTGATACTGGCAGGAGTGCAATCTGTGCCACCACAATTAAAGGAAGCAGCCAAAATTGACGGGCTTTCAACATCAGAAGTTTTTAAGGAAATAACCATGCCCATGATACTTCCTGCTTTTGCTGTATCATTCCTGATGGCCTTGATTAATTCGTTCCGTGTTTTTGATATCATATTTGTGATTGATCAGGGTGGGTTTAATCCGGCAAACGCACTTTTAACTTACTTTTCATATGATTTTGCGTTCATACCAGGCTTTCAGGGTTTAGCCATGGCTGCTATCATAATTATAACATTAATAGCAACGGTAATAGCGATGTTTTTTATAAACAGGGTTGGATTAAGGGAACGCTTGGGATTAAAGGAGGCTACAAACAGAGTAAGAAGGTTTAAGATGAGTATTCCTTTACCTTCATTTAATATACCATCAAAGATATCATTGGTACTTGCTTATGCAGTTCTGGTTGTTGCAGCAATTTTATCGTTTTTTCCATTCCTGTGGGCTATAATCACCAGCTTAAACACAACAGGAATCGTAACTACGCTTTTGCCACCAGCTTCAGATATCGGATTGACCAACTTTATTCAGGCCATATATCAGGGAGCCGGTTATCTGGTAAGCAGTTTGGTAATTGCGCCTGTTGTAGCAGGAATTACAATATTAATTGCAGCTCCAGCAGCTTATGCAATAGCTAGATACAAGTTGGGCGGTACAAAGTTACTTGCCTGGAACCTTTACATTTACGCCATACCGTCAATTGTATTCCTTATCCCCCTGTATACACTTGTAAGCAAGCTAGGGCTTCTAAATACATGGTGGGCTTTGATGCTGATTTACCCTATTTTTACGGTGCCATTGGCTACATGGATTCTAGTAGGATTTTACAGCGATATTCCTAGAGAGGTTGACGAAGCTGCCCTCATTGATGGAAAAAGCAGATTGGGTGCCTTTTTCAGCGTTATACTTCCAATTGTGAGGCCTGCCTTGGCTGTTGTTGCATTTTTCTCAATATTAGCAAGCTACAGTGAATTCATGTTTGCGTTAACCATTGGACAAACACCTTATCTATTCAATTTTCCTCCGAGAGGAACAGAAACAGCAACAGTGTTCGTAGCCATTGGGGTATCATTTGGCGCAGGACACCCAATAAATTATGCGTTGTTATCTGCCGCAGGGCTTATAGTGTCAATTCCAGTGATAATCATATCAGCTGTGCTGCAAAAGTACATAATAAAGGGGCTATGGTTTGGAGCAGTGAAGGGCTAACAATAAAATATTTATAATAATCTAATCAAATATATTTTTTATGGTAACAGCATTTCAGGTTATCACTGATTTACCATCAACAATTATTATGATCGCCTGGGTAATATTTGTGGTTTATTTTGCCGCCAAGTGGGTATACAAGATTGCAGTATCATATGGGTATTCTTCACAGTCTGGCGCATACTTTGGCAGAAAGGTAATCCACTTGCTGGCCGGGGGTGTTGTGGCTATACTTTTGCCATATTTATTTCACGAGCCCATATTGCCGCTAATAATGGCTATGTTACTGTCTTTATTCCTGTATCTGCCGCACAGAACCGGCAAACTCATGTACTGGTTTCAAGACCCTAATAATGAATATGAAGTACATTTTACGATAATGTGGGGACTTGCTGTATTCTTTTTATGGTTCATTGATAGTACTTTCTGGCTTGCGGTAATTCCCATACTGTTTATGGCGTGGGGGGATGGAGTAACTGGTATAGTTCGTAATTTTAAATATAAAAAAAGGGTAAAGGGTTGGGAAGGAAGTGTAGCAATGTTAATTGTAAGCGTGCCAATCGGAATGAGGTTCGGATGGGCAGGCATATTAGCAGCCATACTGGCAACGCTTGCGGAAAAGCAGAAATATATTGATGATAATATTACTGTGCCGCTTGTAGCGATTGCGGTTTTATTAGCTGCATATTTCTTTGCTCCAAATTTGACTGTAAACCTTTGGTAGTAAGTGATTTTTGAATCATCTTAGCGATAAGGTTATATATGGAAGCCAGAGATGTCTAATCGGTTGAATAAAGATGGACTATGTATATGCTGCTTTGTTCCTTCATAGCGCGGGAAAAGAGATTTCTGAGGAAAATTTGAAGAAAGTTACTCAGGCTGCAGGTGTAGAAAGTGATGATATTAAAATTAAAGCACTTGTTTCTGCTTTAAAACAAGTTAACATTGATGATGTATTAAAGAGTGCAGTTGCAACACCGGCCGCACCAGCCCAGCAACAGGCTCCTCAGGCTGCGCAGCAACAGGCTCCTCAGGCTGCAGAAAACAAGGAAGAAGAAAAGAAAGGCGGAGAAGCTATTGAAGGATTATCTGCCCTGTTCGGCTAGATATTCCTTAGCATCTCTTTCGGAATAAAACGTTATAATAATTTTTATTTGATTATCACCATCTAATTTTATCAAATTTTTCACAAGTTCCTGCTTATCAATTCTGATGTAAATTTTGTTATGATCCATTCCCTCCATTATTTTGGAAAATGTGTCTCCTTTCTCAAATACACCTATTTTAGATAGCAGGTACGTTAGCTTTTCATCAGTTCTAGGTCCTTCAACTTTTAGGTTGATTTTTTTAATTACATTTCCATAATGACCCTGCAAAGCTTCTTTCTGTATTAAAGCATCTGGCATTAAATTTTGAATTGAAGACTCTATTTTCTGTTCATCTTCAGTCTCATGGACAAATACGGCCGCTTCAATTGTTCTTACTTTACCTTTCAAATTACCTTTTCACCTTTAAATTAAATGGCTTGGATAAATGTCTTCTTGCCCTTGATGGGACTTCGTAAAAGCCAATTGATATTACCCTGTTTTCTAATTTGAACTCCTTCGGGCCAGTCATACGGTGTCCGCACTTTGGGCATTGATAACCTTTTTCTTTCCCCTCAGATTTCATTCTGTGGCCGCATACCGGGCAAACTGGGTTGGAGAATTTACCGTACTGAGCTATCTCTAAAACCTCAATTTTTTCCAGGTTAAGAGTTTCCGGCTCACCTTCCATAGGCTTATATGATCCATAAACCCTTACCTTATCTCCCGGTCTAAGCTGCTTTATTATATTTCTGAACCCTTTTGTAGGTTCGTATGCCGCCAACCTAAGTTTTTTGCCGTTTTTTTCAATGTATAAAAATGTATGACCGCCCTTTTCAGTTATGGGCAAGCTCTGTACCGTTGCTTCAATAGTTATTGAAGTAAATGGCTCTATTTGCTCTATGCTTTTTGTAGGAATTATGTGATCGTCAGTTGCTTGATTGGTTTTATATATTCTATAGCCTGCTATATTTTCATCAAATTTCAGAGACTTCAAAGCCATTTCCAGACACCCATGATCAATTGACCTTATACCGACAAGGACAGGGCATGGTGTATGGGGTGCTATTTTGATTTCACCATTGGAATAATCATAGTTATCAAACGTGCAATTTCTGGTTTGCAGGTCCATTTTTACTACACTTTCCCTATCTATGATTCTTGGTTTTCCCCACATATTTTTAGTCCTGTAAGCAATGATTTCATATGTATATCCAGATGGAAAATCGTACCCCATTGCGGCCATTGCGCCAACTATACCTCGGGGGCCATTTATTGCCAGACCGTTTATATCGTATTTTTTCATAAATTTCAATGCCGACTCAATATTTAACATTTTTTTTACAGCATTCCTAGAAAATTCAACAATATCTGCCGGCACATCTTTTCCTTTAAGCATCAAAACAGCTGGATTGGTTTTTGGATGGTTTATTTCTGATAATTTAAACACAATATCTGCTGCCACATCAAAATACTTTCTTTCATTTCCAGCTTCTACCATAAACGTTGCAGAAAGTGCAGCATTTCCCCTAGTTTTATATGGGCAGGAAGGGTTTAACCTGACCAAGTTCGGAAAACCGTAAAGTTTCCCTCCGTTTCCCTCGATTGACTGTATTATTTTATGCATTACATAGGTAGTACACATACCTTCCGGTGAATCGGTATCATCTACCCCGATTTTTATAAAAGAAATGTTAACTGGCAACCTTACTTTATTCAGAAAAAGATACTTTTAAAATATTTGCACACTTTGATAAAAATTTGATTTTTGAAACTGAACCCTTAACTTGCAGTTCCTTAACATTTATTATACGTTCAATGTATTTGTCAAGTATTTCATCCGTGATTCCATTTAATTTAAGGACATCAATATCCCGCAGCAGTATCCTCTTGTTTTCTTTTATTATTTCTTCTCCGTTCAGGTTAATATCTTTTATATTTTCAATGATTATGACGTTTGATTCGTTTATTCCAAGCTGAAATGATTTCGATAGCTCTTCTATCCCCTGGGCGCTTGAAACAAGGGTTTCATATGCTTTATTTGTTATATCACCCATTGTCTTGCCGCTTTGATAAGCTAAACCCTTTACCTTTTTGAATAAATCACTCCTAACACCTTTTATGGTCACGGTTTTTTCGTCTTCTTCACTAGTCATACTAGTAATGCTGGTTAAACTTATTTATAAGGTTTTACTAAAAATCTTTTATGATACAGCTTATTGAGCTTGGAATCTTTTGGGTCTCACTCTATGTAGGTAGGTATGCATCGGCATGCCCATCATGCGTATAAAGCTTGGGCTTCACCGCATCATGCAGCCCCCTCACGAGTTCATCGGGAGCCTTCCGCTCCGCCCCTAC
>JBMFTE010000038.1:0-8023 GCA_049967195.1 Nitrososphaeria archaeon | reverse complement strand
AATTGACAAAAGGCCCTAGGACAACGCTTATGCCTGTGGATGGCCATAATCCATGCTGGAATACATATTCCGCACGTGACTGCGAGCCTCGTGGGTGAAGCGCCAACTGGGCATATTTCACCACAGTTAAGGTTTCCATGCGTTTCTGGCCTTTATCCCTATTCCGTATCCAATAGCAGCACCAACCAGCGCAAATACGGAATTTTCCACTCCGGTGAGCACTGTGATTGCCGGCAGAGCATAAACGCCAAAGTTAAACAGCATGTACTGCGAAGCAAGCAGCGTGTCGGCTATTGCAACAGCAAAAGTCGCCCCCACTGCCCTTACTGCCAGTGGAACTCCCTTAATTCCCAGTATCATTTCCCCTGCAAGAGCCCATGCAAAGTAGAACGGCGTCCAGATGGGGTTAAAGTATGAAACCATCGATATTATGTAAAACGGTATAACGGCAATCAGGATCGAGCCCGGCTTTTCAACAACTGCAATCAGTGCCGCAATTATGATCCCCTCTGGCAGGTATATCAATATGCCGGTAATGACCCAGCTGATGGGCGGCGTGTACCACACAAACGACGGCGCATAAGACGTAAGCCACTGGGCTGCGTACAGCAGCACACCGAACGTCACTGGAACGGTTATCAGCTTAAGGTCAACCTGGCTGGAAAAACCGGCATGCACCATAACCGCTGCCCCTGCAATAATTATGATGACCGATTCCACCAGCGTTAACAGCACGGCCTCAAACCTGTTTGATGGATACCATAGAAAGACCGCATACGCGACTGCGGCCGCTAATACAGCGAGAACAATATCATATACAATTGCCTTGATGGTGCCAGACAACATGGATGGATCATCCATCCAAATGTTTATTAAACCTTTTGGTAAACAACTTTTGTGCTATCGATAAGCAATTTTCAATTCAAATATGACGGGTCTGGAGATACCTTGCTGAATGGCATCAACTGGGAAGTCGCGCCCGGCGAGGTAGGCCTGCTGCAGGGGGCAACAGGTTCGGGAAAGAGCACCCTGCTGTACGCCATTTCAGGTTTTACCGGCAAGTACGTTGATGGCACTGCCAGAGGAACCATATCCGTGAATGGGGTTGAGCCCTCTAGGGCCCTCAGGGAAGGCATGTTATACTACGTGCCGCAGGAACCGACTAATTCGTTTGCGGGTTATGACGTAATTACGGAGCTCATGTGGAAGGGTGCTGAAAGGATGGAGGCGGTTCGGGTTGCAAGGGAGCTTGGAATCGAGCACCTGCTAAAGAGGCACGTGTTCAGGCTTTCAGGAGGGGAGGCACAGAAGGTTGCAATTGCGGCTGCCCTGCTCGGAAGGTACAGCGTGGTGCTTTTTGACGAGCCCTTGGCAAACCTTGATTCGGCATCAAGGGCAGGGTTTGTCGACATGCTGAAGGAGCTTAAGGATAAAGGCCTTACTGTGGTTGTCGCTGAGCACAGGACCAGCTACCTGAAGGGAATTGCCGACCGGGAGCTGGCGCTGGAACGCCCAACGCAACCGGTGCAGAAGGATTTGAAAGTTCCTACAATGCAGCATCCAGGTGTCGTGCTGAAGGTCAGCCACCTTGATTTTTCATATGACGGTTCAAGGCAGGTACTGAGGGACGTTAACCTGGTAGTTAACAGCGGGGAGGTAGTGGCACTGCTGGGTGAAAACGGCTCTGGAAAGAGCACCCTCCTGAAGATAATTACCGGCATGGTTAAGGCGCGGAACGTTGAAAGGAACTATCGCTCCGTTGGATTTTCGCTCCAGACCCCTGAGCTGCAGTTCCTTGAAGATACCGTGGAAAAGGAAGTTAAGTACAGCAGGGCGGGGAACGCGTACGGGCAGATAGTCAGCTATCTCGGGCTGGAGCAAAAGCTGGGCCGCCTCCCGCATTCGTTGAGCAGGGGGGAACGCGTAAGGGTTGCTGTTGCCTCAGCCTCGTCCATGGTGCCAGACCTCATGGTGCTTGACGAGCCGACAGAGGGGCAGGACCCGGCGGGATTGAAATTGATGGGCACCATCGTCAGGGCAATTGCGGAAGCGGGGTCTGCTGTAATCGTAATAACGCAGGAACCGGAGTTCGCCAGGGAATACAGCGACCGGGTAGTGCATGTTGGGGCTGCATCGTCTTGATAAGCATACCTGAAAGTGGCAGCGGCATGGAGAACGTCCCGTTTAAGCTGAAGGTAGTCATGCTGGTCACAACGTCCACTTTTGCCCTGGTCTGCTGGAACCCGTATCTTCTGGTTGCGGGTCTTGCCCTAAGTGCACTCCCGATTATGTCAGTGCGCTCAAAGCGCGGGCTGGTGGGCGCGCTAAAGCTGTACCTGCTCCTTTCAGTTTCGTTTATCATTTCCCAGTCATTGTTCTACTGGGGCTTTTACTCCGGTGAACGGGTTGCAGTTCTGCTGTACATCTTCGGGCCCGGGGCCAATCCTGCGATTGATGCCCTGACCATGGGCAAGGGCATTGCTGTTACCGTGCAGGGGATTTACTGGGGCATTGAGTCCGCGGCCAAGTTCGGCATAACCTACTTTTCTGCGCTCGGGGTCCTGTACACAACTAGGCCTTCCCGCATACTTGAATCGATCAACGGCACTAGATTGCCTCAGTTCATAAAGCTAAGTGCCATAGCTACTTTCAGGGTCCTGCCTGTAATGGTGGAAGACATGGAGGCCGTAATGGCAGTTGCAAGGGCCCGCAGGCCAGCCGGGCTGGGAAAAAGGCTGGCTGAACCTTTCACAGTAGTAAGGTCAATGATCTTTAATTCAGTAAAAAGGGCCTACCACCTTTCAATGGCGCTTGAAATAAGGGGGATGCCCAGGCTTCAGGCTGAAGGGGAGAAAATTAACCGGTTTATGACAGTCCTCGCATCAACCTACACGCTTGCTTTTATACTGCTTGTTATTTTAAGCATATACTGAACATCAGCTAGCAGGATTATCGCTTTTGGCATTCCTGCCAATTTTCAGGGAGTTCTTTATCCTGGAAAGTTTGTCTGGCACCAGCAGCCTTGACGCAACCAGCACAAGCAAAACCGTTTCAATTACAGACAGCGCTATGCCGGGCCACACATACCCGGCAATCTGAGCAGTTATAAACGATTTTGACACCGCAATAGGGTACGTGGGGGGGAGGGCCAGCATCAGCAGCTTTAGAGGCAGCGGTGAGGTCCCGACGCTCCCTCCCAGCATGTACACCATGGCGGGTATTATCACCGGTATCGTTATTATCCCTATGTAGGTGTTTGCCACACGCACGTCTTCGCTCAGGATTCCTACAATGATCCCGAGAACCGCGCTGAAAACGGTTGCAATTATGAGCGAAATTATGAAGGCAATGATCACCGGGGCCGTTATCAGCGTAAATGCTGCTGAGCCGGCGCTGATTTCCGGAATTGCAAAGAGGTAAATGAGCATGCCGCCCAGATAAAAGGCCGTGCCTACAATGGCTATCAGGAAGGAGGTTGCCATTTTGGAAAGCAATATTGAGCTTCTCCTGATGGGAAATGTCAGCATCATTTCAAGCGTCTTTTCCTCGTTTTCAGCAGCAATTGACGTTGCAGACATCTCAGCTACCAGAAGCGACAGGGAAGCAAGAAGGATCGGCACAAGCAGCATCTGCAGCTGTGTCACTCCGTAAAGTGTTGACGGCGCTGTGCTGTAAGTTCTGCCGTTTATCTGGGTTGACACCGTATAATTTACCGGGGAAGTGACCAGCCTGTAATCGGTTATGCCCCTTGCCGAAAGCAGGCCGTAGGTCAGGTTTGTGTTCAGCTGGGAAAGGGCATACTGAACGTACTCTGACCTTATGTACTGCATTTCATCAAGGTTTGACATGTTAAATGTAACGTACACCTGCAACGGCAGAGATCGCTCTGTAATGCTGGCGTTCTGGAACCTGATTACCGCAACTGCATCAGGGGCCGGCTGGTTTAGATGGACATTTAGCCCATAGCCCTGCAGAATGCTGCTGATCTCGCTGGCGTTGGGGGATTGGGTGTACACTGCTACGCTGGCAGAAACCGGCCCGCTTGGTATCACGGCGCTCATAAGGCCGCCCAGGGCGCCGAATACAATGAGGGGGATTACAAGCCCTACATATATCCTGGGGTCTCTCATGAGGTCTCTTGTATCCTTGATCAGGAGGTTGATGAACTTAGATTTCATAATCCCCCACCATTTTCATAAATGCAGCTTCAAGGTCGTTCTCCCCTCCCGCAAGTTCCCTGGGCGTTCCAAGTGCAATGATCTTCCCGTGGTGAACCATTGCAATCCTGTCGCACAGAGCTTCAACCTCATACATGTTATGCGATGAAAGCACCACCATTGCGCCTGAATTCTTCGCATATTCCCTGACCATCTTCCTTATCTTTACCGTGTAAGTTACATCAATGCCAGCTGTAGGCTCATCCAGCAGGGCCAGCCTGGGATTTACCATCAGGGCTCGAGCTATCTGCAGCCTTCTCTTCATGCCCCTGCTGTAGCTCTTTGTCCTGTCATTTAACCTCCCTTCCAGCCCGGAAAGCGCCGCGCCCCTCTTTACCATGTTTTCAGCTATACCGCCGCTGTCAGAAAACATGTGCGCCACAAATCTCAGGTATTCATATCCAGTTATATTTTTGTATATACCAGCCTCCTCGGGCACATATGCCAGCTTTTTCCTTATTTTACTCTGGTCCTTAACTATGTCCATACTATCAACAAGTATTTTTCCCGAGTCCGGGAGCAGCAGCGTCGCAAGCACGCGCATCGTGGTGGTCTTTCCAGCCCCATTGGGGCCCACAAGCCCGAATATTTCCCCATCATTTACACTAAATGTTATATTATGAAGTATCTCCCTGCTGCCAATCCTTTTATAAAGCGAATCGACGACCACCGGCATTGTGCGTACAGTGAACGCTGCTGATTGATAAAACTAATGGTGAACTCACGGTTTACCGGCTTCGTCCTTTGTTGTTATTATCTCCCTTATGAGCCCCGTGTCGTCTATTTCCAGCTTGCTCCTCCAGTCTTTCATTATCAGCCCGTTTTCCTCCTTTATGTAACCAAGCCTTTTGAGCTTTGAGATTATCTGATTTACCCTCCATTTTGGGAGTTTTGCCACCAGCATCCTCTCCACCGCCTGAACCGGCGCGGCTCCACCCCTTATTGTAATTTCAGATATCAGTATGGCAAGGGCCGCTACCTCTTCAATTCTCATCCACCTTGAAAGTTCAAGGTCAGACAGGGGCTCCTTTGGCATCATCACAAACCTGGTCCTGTCCATGTTTTCCGGCTCCTCTTCGTCTGGCACAACAGCAATCTTCATTCCCAATCCCTCAGCCTGAACGGCAGCCACCTTGACCGCACTCACATAATCCTTCCCTACGTGCTTCTTGAGTTCCCACCCCTTCATTCCTGGAATTGACGAAGTTTCAATCAGGAGGAGCTTCAGTACTTTATCTGCCTTTTGCTTTATCTCTTCGTCAGAAGGTTGTTCAGCCAAGTGGTATCGCCAGACTCTCAAAGTCGCCCTCTACTGCCGTGCCTATTAATGTTTCCCCTGTTATCGGGTTTCTCCTGACCGAAATCCTGCCCGTGCTTGACAGGTATGCCACGTAGAATGCCTTCCTGAGTCTCGTGCTGTCGTTTCCTATAACTTCCGCGTACGGGATTGTTCCGCTTTTTAAACGCTCGCTGAGTTCACCGTAAAATGCCATGGCTTCACTTTCAAGCTCCTTTTCTAAGGGAAAGAACTCTGAAACCTGGCCCGCCGACCTCTGGACAGGCCCCAGCCCTTCCCGCCTGCCCCAGGGCTCAACAAGCCCAAAGTACTCCAGCGCAACCCTTATCCGGTACCTGGAAAGCCGGTGTATCCCAACTGAGGGGTAAGCGTGGTTTGAGGCTATCTGGGCTATTTTCCTTATATCCATGGAGCTGAGCTTCTGCCTCAGAAGTTCCGGGTCAAGCTTTAATCCCCTGAGCGCATCTATCACCCAGTCCTGCTGTTCCTTGATCACCTTTGAAACAGAATTTATCGCCGCTGATTCCATGTTCAGGCTGCGCTTCTGGTCCTTCAGCCTGTTCTGGTTTATCTGAGACAGAATGTCGCTTATATCTATGACAAATGGGTCACCCCCCCTGAGCAGGAACGTATCCGGTAACTCGATTATCCTCTTCAGGGTGTCCTCCTTTTTGCTCACCTGGCAACCACCTTGGATACGCTACCAGTCTGGGTTTTCTGCACTACGATATAGTGAATGTCACTGCTGTAAAACGTTGGAAAGTTTGGCGTTATCACTAGGTACTGCGCCTCTTCGTTTTTTATCATGTCATATATTGATTTGATAAATTTTTCCCTGACAAGCGGGTCCATGTGCACATCAAACTCATCCAGCGCCCTGAACGGGGACACAACATATGTCTGAACGGCAAGCAGAAAAGCCGTGACAGATGCGCTTAACTCCCCACCGCTCTGGGAAAAGCTGTCCAGAGGTATCAGGTCGCTGCCCGCAAAGCTGGCATACAGCCTAAGGCCCGCATTTTCCGGGTCGTCCTCGTTTTCCAGGACCACCTTTCCGCTGGAATTGATCTGGGACATTATTTCGTTATATCTTGCGTTGACTTTGCTTATGGTATTCCTGATCAGGGACCTCCACTCCTCCGACCTTTTCTTTATTTCCTCCATGGTAATTTCCTTGTTCTTTTTTATGACTTCCAGCTTTCCACGGTACTCCTCTAGCTTATCCCTGAACTCCATATATATTTTTTCAGCTTCCTGGTCCACGTTTCCCATCACCTTGAGCTGCGCGTTGACGGTCCTGATTTCATCCTCTACATCGGACTGAAGCCTCTGCGTGCCAGGCCTTTCCCCCCTGGTCTTCCCGTGCTGTTCCTGAATCTGCTGAGTCAGGCCCAGAATCTGGGACTGGTATTCCCTGATCTCCTTTTCGGCTTCCTTTATCCTGTACTCCATGACGGAAAGCGTGCCCTTTACGTTCAGCATTTGATTGACGTGCCCTTCAATCCCCTTCAGGTCACCCATAAGCTCGGACAGAGACCCTTCGTCACCCTTGAACGCAAGGGCTGCGAGCCTTGAGCTTTTGTCAAGCGATTCTTTCAGGGCACTGATCAGGCCGTTAAGCTGCTCACCCAGTGACCCAGATTTGTCTTTCATGGAGCTTAGCTCTTCAGTCAGCCTGCTCACCCTTTCATTTAGAACCTGCAGTGATTTTTCAAGCCTGAAAAGTATGCTCCATTCCAGCTCAGCGTTGAGGGAATCCAGCTGCTGCCTCAGGCTTCGGGCCAGCACGAGCTTATCATATTCCTCCTTCCATTTATCCAGTGACTCCATGGCCTTGTTTACAAGGTCCTGGTACTGGGTCTCCTCGGTCAGTATCTTCTCCAGCCTGTGCCTTGCATCAAGCAGGTTCTCCCTTATTGCCGAGGTGCCAAGGGCCTCTTCAACCATTTTAAGCTTTTCACTTGGCTTGATCATTATAAATTCATCAACCACGCCCTGAGGCATAAGTATAAGGTAGTTATCCGGGTCAATCCCAACCTTCTTCAGGAGCTCGGTAACCTGGTTTCTCGAGACCTCCCTGTAGTCAACCTCGAACCAGTACGAGCCATCCTTCCTGATGTACCTGGAAATCATTATCTCATCCTTGTTGTACATCGGAAACGGCCTCTTGCCTGCCGATGCGGTGTTATCGGCTATCAGCGATATTCTGCCTATGCTCTCCCCGCGCTTTACTAGGTCCGCCAGCCTCCTTGACCTTTCCGTGTTCAGCTGGCCCATTGCAAGTGATATCCCAAGGAGTATCGCGCTTTTCCCTGCCCCATTGGGGCCGGTTATAAAGTTAAACCCGTTTTTGAGCTGGATCCTTCCGTAACGATAACTCATAAAATTTTCCAATATTATTTCCTTAATTATTGTCTTAGCCAACTTTTTTCACATAATTGCCATAGCTTTTAGCTTTATCGCAATGTTTGCTACATTGTAGCAGTTGCGATGGAGTTACAAAAAAATA
>JBMFTE010000037.1:0-8362 GCA_049967195.1 Nitrososphaeria archaeon | reverse complement strand
TGAATCAGGAAACAAGTTCTTGTGTCGCGGACGAACCCAGGCTGGGAGATAGCGGCATGGGAAGCTCACGCGCTTTAGCGTGAGAGGATGTCACCTATGGTACGGAATCAGGCAAGGAGTCTGTTATCCCGCTCGATTGGGGGTCATCAATCCCCCTATCATTTTTCAGTTCAGCAAAGGATGTTATAATAATATCCCCTGGTAGAGATCTTGAAAGAAGAATGCTGTTTAGATTTGGGGAAATGCTGGCAGAGTCTCTTAGCGCAATCCCGGACGAGGTTGGGATAATTATAAGCGCGGACCATGCTCATACACATTCAAAAAATGGGCCGTACGGGTACAGCGATATGGCCGCCAAGTATGATAAAACAGTTATGGGCTTCCTGATTTCTGGAAATGCCTCATTATTGCTTGATGTTGACAGTTGGATGCTGGAAGGTGCCAAGCCTGACAGTTATTGGCAGTTGCTGATTCTTGCAGGCATTCTGAATTCAGTGAAAACAACTCATGGAGCACCGGTCTACGGTATTGCGGGATATTATGGCATGCTGGTTATTGAATATGAGGTTCTGGATTGAAAGTCCACAAAAAGCAATAATAATGCGAGCTACATAAACAATGATCATGGACGAACTGATGCTTAAAGCAGATCTGGCGAGGCAGGCTTCCTACTCACTTTCCCAGACGGCTGACCCGGTAAGGCAAAGGGCCCTGAAATCCATGGCCAACGCCATAATTGGCCACGCAAAGGAAATCATTGATGCCAACAACAGGGATGTTGAAGAATACAAAAGGAAGTCTCCAGGTTCACCGCTCCTGGACAGGCTTATCTTAAATGAGGGCCGGATAAAGGATGCTTCTGAAGGCCTTATGAAAGTTTCTGAGCTGCCTGATCCCATAGGGGAAATAGCGGAGGGATGGGAGACTGGCACTGGCCTGAAGATAAAAAAAGTCAGGGTACCCCTGGGTGTTATAGGGGCCATATACGAATCAAGGCCAAACGTTACAATTGATATTGCTGGTCTGGCAATAAAATCAGGAAACGCAGTAATATTGAGGGGCGGTTCTGAGGCGGTAAGGTCAAATGCGGCAATCGGTAGGGTGCTTCAGGATTCCCTTAATGGTGTAATTGATAAAAACTCAGTGCAGGTGATTGAAGATCCCGACAGGTCAATAGTGGACAGAATGATCAAGTTAAGGGGAACTATCGATATTATTGTGCCCCGCGGTAGCTCAAGTTTCATAAATTACATCGTTAGCAACTCAACCGTGCCGGTGATTGAAACGGGGGCTGGTAACAATCATATTTTTGTGAACAAAGATGCCGATTTAGAAATGGCCACAAATATTATCGTTAACGCCAAGGTGCAGCGCCCAGCTGTGTGCAACGCAGTCAGGAAGGTGCTGATCCATAGGGACATAGCCAATGAATACCTGCCAAGGCTTGTTAATGAAATGAGGAAATACGGTGTAAGGGTCAAGGGTGACGAGGCTTCATCAAAGATTGAGCCGGCGATCGAGCCTGCCTCTTCAGAAGATTGGGATACGGAATACCTTGACCTTACACTGGCGATAAAGGTAGTAGGATCTGTGGAGGAAGCTGTGGGGCACATAAATGCGCATGGCACAAAGCATTCAGAAGCAATAATTACAAAGAACATAACTGATGCAGAATACTTTACAAGCAACGTAGATGCAGCATGCACCTACGTTAACGCTTCCATAAGGTTCACCGACGGTGAACAGTTCGGGTTTGGGGCAGAAGTCGGCATCAGCACCCAAAAACTTCATGCAAGAGGACCAATGGGAATAAGGGAGCTAACAACAACAAAATATATAATATATGGTAATGGTCAGGTAAGGGAAATTTAGGTCTTGAATGGTCGCGCTGTAATTCTGCCAGGCTCATGTGATGTGCTTCAACTTAGTTTATCAGCATTCATGGAACATGTTTGCATTCCAGCTGAATCTGCAGTGCGTGATAGGTCTTATTGAAATTGGGTCAATGTTTTCAGCTTATGCTGTATTTTCAACGGCTGCACAGCTCTTTAGAGTGCACCTTGCCAGCATCAGGGGATCCGGGTTTTCACCTTAAAATCGCTATCATGAACGCTATCAGCAGTATAAATGATAGAACCCAATCAACCGATTTCATCTTAAAGTCACGATAGTATGTTCTATTTTTGCTTGCCCTGAACCCTCTTATGTCTGCCGAAATGGCGATGTTCTGGGAAGATCTTAGCACATCTATCACAAAGTCAGCTATTATGAGGCCAGTGCTGAATGCATATGTCCAGAATCTTTGGAATACTGTCTTGATTGGCTGCAGGTTAAATGCCCCCAAAAATCCCCTACTTCTCAGAACTTCAGTGAGTGATGAAAAGGAGTCCAAAATCTTTGGAATTGAGACAAGCGCAAGGGTCATGGCAAACGCAAGCTCGTACGGCACCTTTGATTTAACCATACTGGTGAGCAGGTCTGAGGGCGACGATGTAAAGACAATTATAAATGCTGCAGCGACAGCAAGCGCGGCTGGCACCGATGATGCCAAGCCAAACAGCAGGCCCAGCATTGACAGTCCCCTTATCCCCATCGATGCAGGCACAATCGCTATCAGCAAATAGCTTGGCAGCCTTCTAAATCCTGAAAACGTTATGCTGTCTATCCATGCAGACGGCAGAACTATGGACAGCATAAGAAGCACAACGAACCTGAGGTCCTTGAGCGGGGTATTCATAAAGGCATAAAGGAATAGCGTAAATGCAAGAAGAGCAATGCCGGCATAAAAGCCAAAAGTGCTGGCCAGTGCCGGTATTGCCACAGCATAGAGTAGCTTCACCCGGGGGTCTATTCTGTACAGGAAGCTTCTCCCGTTTGAATAGGCAAATATTGTCGCATATCCCTTTAATCCTATTGCTTTCCAGAGTAGCAAAAATGCCATGAACGGCCCAAAAAGTATCATCAAAATTGCAAGGATTGTGGAAGCTGACATGGGAAGGTAAATTGTTAACAACTTACTGCACCGTAACAGATTTTGCAAGGTTTCTTGGCTTATCTGGGTCGTACCCCTTCAATGTTGCTGTATTATATGCGAGGAGCTGGAGCGGTAATATATAAATTATTGGGGAGAGCATCTCGTCAATCTGGGGCATCCCTATAAATTCATCAGAAGCCTGTTTTAGTTCTGAATCAGATTCATTCCCAAATACGATCGCCTTGCCCCCCCTTGCTTTGATTTCCATTATGTTTCCCAGTATCACCTTTCTGGACGTATCATCAGGGGCAATAAATATGACCGGGCTGTTTTTTTCAATAAGAGCTATAGGGCCATGTTTGCTTTCCCCGGCTGAAAATGCGCTTGAGGGAATATATGATATTTCCAGCATCTTTAGCCTCCCTTCATATGCAGTGGCTGTGTTTATGCCCCTGCCCAAAAAGAAAATGTGGCCAGCATCCTTGAGTTCTGCCGCAAGCCTGTTAACCGGCTCTTGGACACCATTCAGAACCCTGCCTGCTATCCTTGGAAGTTCATGCATGCCTTTCATGTAACTGCTTTCTTCGGTCGCCGTAATCGATCCTGATTTTTTTGCCAGTTCAACAGCTAGCTGATAGTAAACAAGGAGTTGGGTTGTATATGTTTTTGTGGCCGCAACCCCTATTTCTGGTCCTGCCTGCTGGACAATGTAAGCCCTTGAAAGCCTGGTTATGGTAGAGCTGACAACGTTGGTAATGGAAATAACCGTACTAGCCTTTATCCGGGCATAGCTCGCAACCTTCAGCACGTCAGCAGTTTCTCCTGACTGGCTGGCTAGGATGGTAGTTGAATCAGGGTTCAGTGTTTTACCGAACTGCTGTATGAACTCGCTTGCGACAGCCGGTATGGTTGGTATTCCTGAAATTTGCGACAGCATGTAACTCCCAGCCATGCACGAATGGTAAGAACTGCCTGCACCTATGAGATACGTGATCCTTGACCTCCTTACCAGTTCGCTGACCACATCTAGGTACTGCGTCTGCAGGTTAAGCGCATAGCTTATTGCAACAGGCTGTTCCATTATTTCCTTAAGCATATAGTGCCTGTACCCCCCTTTATCGACATCTTTTACGCTTATATCAACCGTTTCAATTTCATGGCTGACCGGTTCTCCATTACTTATGCTGTATACCTGATAAGTTTTAGGGGTAAGGACCGCAAGTTCTCCATCCTCAAGGTGAATTACCCTGTTGGTGTGGTCAACAAACGCAACTGGGTCAGAGGCGGCATAGTTGCCGTCGTTTCCTATGCCTAGCAGGAGTGGGCTTTCATTTTTAACAAGCATAACCTTGTCAGGCTCTTCAGAATATAGTATGGCCAGAGCGTAGGAACCCTTCAGTTCCCTTATTGCATTGATTGTGCTATTTAGAAAATCCATCCCTTTTTCAATATAATCTTCGATAAGATGGGCTATCACTTCGGTATCTGTCCTTGACTTAAATTCGTGGCCGCTTTCAGCAAGCTTTTCCTTGATTTCAAAGAAATTCTCGATGACGCCATTGTGCACCACTGCTATTTTGCCGGTGCAATCCACCTGCGGATGAGCGTTTGTGACTGATGGATAGCCGTGTGTTGCCCACCTGTTGTGAGCTATGCCTATACTGCCTGAAAGCTCGTCGAACTTTACGGACCTGTCAACATCATCCAGCTTACCCACTCCCTTTTTAATTTCGAGTTCACCACGATCAATAGTAGCCATGCCTGACGAATCATAGCCACCGTATTCAAGCCTCTTAAGTCCAGCCTTGAGCACTGGGGCAACTTGCCCTTCAGCCAGCACTGCAGCAAAAATTCTGCACATAATGTAATTTATTTACAAACTTTTTTTATAAGCTTATCTAAGCCGTCATTCTGCAGACTTCAATTTTCTTGACTGGTTTTGCAATTTGCCGATTTCCTTCACGATATCAGATTTTACCTTCCTGAGCTCATAAATGCAATCTTCATATTTTCCCTCCATATACAGTTTCTTTGCGACATCGATGTTTCCGCCATACCCCTTCTTAAACGGAGCTTCTATTTCATGTCTAATTTTGATAATAGTTATAAGAACTTCAACATTCCTGAACTTCTGAACAAGGTCGTTCTCCTCCGAGGTCCTTTGAAATAATTCGATGATGTCATTTTCCATACACAATCACCTAAAGGTCAGCCAGAAACCTTATTTTGCACTTATCAGAAAGAGCTTCTACCGACATCAAATGATAGGTTATGCCCTTCACTTCCCTCTTGAACCCGTGTTTTTTTCTTGAATATCGCTCGCCCCATATATCCGCATCAAGCCTTAGGCCATTTATAGAAACGCTTGTTTTGCCCACGGCCAAATTCTCAGCAGTGAGCAATATTAGAAGTTTCTCCAGCCATCTGTACAGAAGATTTTCAAGGTCAATGCCGTCAAGTTCTATTTTCCTGTGTATTTTTGAATTTACCGTTTTAGCATCATATGTGAGTGTCAGAAAGGCATATGCAGCACCTTCAAAGCATTTATTCATGTTTGGCCCCTCCACCTCTAACAGCGCGTCACCCATATATTCCAGCTCTTTTATTTTCATTTCTTACCATCTAAATCAGTGGACCGGGCGGGACTTGAACCCGCGGCCTCCCGCGTGCGAGGCGGGCATTCTACCACTGAACTACCGGCCCATTTATCCAGCCCACTACGTTTCTTCATCCCTTTAGGTCAGTCCGCCCATCGATTTTGAGTGAGCCACTGGACTGGGCAAAATCATTATTTAAAACAAACAATAAAAATATTGCCCTTTTATGATTTGATCCTGACAATCCTTACCTTTTCCATGACTTTCCAGTATTCAACTTCCTGGCCTTCCTTTAGCTTTGGCCTGACTTCTTCCTCTACTGAATCCGCATCAAATGTGAGAAACGTTTGAAGGTCCATGAGCTGCACAGTGTTCCCGGTAATGCTGAGCACCTGCCCGGCTCCCTTTTCTATAACTGGGATATCCACCCTAGAACTGGCCGGCCCAACATAACTTCTTTTTGACCCAGTAAATATATCTATGGCAACAATCCTGACTTTTGCACTACCATGCTTCCCTGGCTTGCTTTTTTCCAGTTCCACCACCCTGCACGGAGAATCCTCCAGTATGACATAAGACCCTTCCTTCAGTTCCCCTAATTCTGCTGGCCTGCTCATAACAGCCATATATTAATTAGGTGTGTAATTAAACTTTTCACTTTCATAAAATTGCCCCCTTTTCTTAAATTATGATGAGCTCTCTGGGATAATTTGTCAGCAAATCCGGTGAATCCCCCACAACCATCGAGTCTTCAATCCTTACACCGAAGTCACCATCAAAATAAAGCCCTGGTTCAATGGTGATGCAGGAACCGCGTTCCAGTTTGTCAGAACTTCTTGGTGCGGCAAATGGCCTTTCATGAACCTCGAGCCCGACACCGTGCCCCAGAGAATGGCTGAACAGGTTCTTTTTGCTTCCAAATGATTCCCGTACTATATTGTCGAGTTCCCTTCCCTCCATACCGGGCTTTAGGCTTTTTATGCCCAGAGCCTGAGCTTCCATAACGCTATTGTATACTTCCTTCATCCTTTCTTCGGCCCTTTTGAAGAAAACGGTTCTAGTAAAGTCTATTATATATCCATTATAGCGGAGAGTTAAATCCATCAGCACCGGGTCTCCAGGCCTGAGCGCTCTTGCAGAGGGAGGCGAATAATGGGGATAAGACGTATTTTCGCCAAAGGCAACTATCTCTGTTCCAATAGTATCTTCGTATGGTATGACATCCCCCCCGTGCCTTATTATTTCACTTACAACCTTAGCATACACATCCCTTTCAGTCATGCCTTCGCCTATCGAATTAAGAGCGCTTTCATACACTAGGTCCATAATCTTGCCACCCTCTTTCATTATGGATATTTCGTCTTCAAACTTAACTGACCTTGCCCTTTCTAAAATATCCGTTGGCTTCGCATTTACTTTTGCAAAAATCGCATCCAAATACCTGTAAGAATTATCGTCACAGGCTGCTTTTCTGCCGCCAAAAAATTCGCTCAGTTGGTCCACAAGCTCACCAGCTTTATATGTAATAACATCAACTCTGGAATTGTGCCTGGCCCTGTCAGATTCCAGTGTTGATACAAACAGCCTTTCATTTGAGCCGTTGTTTGCATAAATACCGTTCCCCCAGAAACCGGTTAGGTAATATATGTTAAATGATCTAGTGGCGCAAATCGCTCCATAACCCTCATTAGTCGCAAGCTCCAGCGCCCTGGAGGTTCTTGCACTGTGCACAGGCTTCAACGTGGCCACACCCCAAGCGAAATTAATTTAACCTCAGAAAATGCAATCGCGGTGTTCCTTATGCCCTCTCTTTCACCTATGCTGCTATCCTTTAATCCCCCAAATGGCAAAGTATCCCATCTTAACCTCGTGCTATCATTTATCAGCACTGCCCCTGCTTTTATGCGTTTTGCAGTATCCAGGGCCTTTGATATATCGTTTGTGAAGATTGCTGCCTGGAGGCCATATCGTGATGAATTTGCAGCGGCAACTGCTTCATCCTTGCCCTTGAATTTGAAAATTGGCGCTACAGGCGCAAAAGTTTCTTCCTGCATTGCTCTGGATTCAAGGTCAGGTTCTCCAATCACCACCGGCCCCATAAAATACCCTTTGCCTGCGTTAACTGTTCTATCTAGCAACAGCTTGCCACCGCCATGATCAACGGTATCTTTAACTATCGATCTAGCCTCGTGTAGTGCGGAGGCGTTTATCAGGGGGCCCATTTCAGTGCTTTCATCCAGGGCGTTGCCTACCCGCAAGCCGCTTGCCAGCGCGGTAAATTTTTTGGTAAATTCATCATAAACCCGTTCATGGACAATAAACCTTTTTGCGGAGTTGCAGTTCTGCCCTGCATACTCAAACCTTGCCCTCACTCCAACTATTGCAGCCCTGTCTAGGTCTGCGTCATCAAACACTATAAAAGGGTCAGAACCTCCCAGTTCAAGCATCAGCTTTTTGCTGTGCGCCAGCGATGCAATGGCATTTCCAGTTTTTGTTGAACCCGTAAATGTAACCCCACTGACGCGCTTGTCTGTTGCTATTGCCGTTCCGACCTTTTCCGCATTTCCAACTACCACGCTTATTACACCCCTGGGAAATCCTGCCATGTAAATTAACTTGGCGATTTCTATTGCCGTCAGGGGCGTCTGTGAAGAAGGTTTAACAATTACTGTGTTACCCAGAGCGAGGTTTGGGGCCACCTTGTGGGCAAAGCTGTTGGCTGGAAAATTAAAAGGCAGAATGGCGCCTATAACACCAAGAGGTTCCCTGATTTCAAGCACCATCCTTTTAT
>JBMFTE010000036.1:0-8505 GCA_049967195.1 Nitrososphaeria archaeon | reverse complement strand
TTGAAACTGGATTGGTTATATGATTGGTCATGTTGAGCAAGTCTGCGATTATAAATAATGGTGAACAAAAAACAGGTGTCATACCCCCCAGCGAGACAAAATTCCTCTCAGTCAGAGGATATACGTCTGCAAATACTGCGGTTTAACAATAGATCGGGATCTTAATTCAGGAATTGATAATGATGCTAAAGGCTATAGGGATGCTCTAGCCCTGGGTACAACCTTAATGCCCGTGAAGATGGTCACAGTTCACGCTGGAATACCTGAAGAGCATTTCGAACAAGTCGATAAAGCGACCAGCTTTAGCTGGGCGTAGTTCAGTCAGGCTACTGAGCAGGCAAATCACTGGTTTCCATTTACCTGAAAGTGAAGAATGACAATGCCGCCCCATTCGTCTGCACCAATAACTGTATATATGCCGGGATTAAATTCATTAAAAACAAATGTCGAGCCCGGGTTAGCATTGCTTACATTATAAGTATAATAGCCGGAAAATGCAAATTGTTTTGAAATCATGTATGAGCCTATCTGGTATGTCCCGTTTATCAGGCCCGGAGTGGTAGGAGCGAAACCGAATGGATAAAAATAGTAGGCGTTTATATACAAAATGAACATGGGACATATAGACGGCCTGAAAATAATTAATGGGTTTTCAGCTCCTGAAATGTTCGAAAGCGTATAGTAGCCTCTTAAAATTGCTATTCCCAAGGGGTAGGGCAAGTTGTCGCATGAGCCCAACGAAACTATAAAGTTAGGCCAGTAACTGGAGGAATGAACCAGGTTGTAGCTGTGCAGCGTATTTACCAGTGATATATTTACTATAATTTTATCTCCTTGTTTTATAGTGCTTGGACTTGTGCTCAGCATGAGCTCCAGCCCGTTGCTGTGCACTAGGGTCTGCGTATGGCTAATGCTCGTATTATGGGGTAGCAATGTGATTCCAGTAAGCATTACCGCTGCTATTACAGCAGTTATAATAAGCGCGTACAGTTGATCGTTTTTAAGCATGTACAGCTATTTGTTAAAAAAGCTTAAATTCATTACTCAAATGAATGTTTTAGTTATCATTTGCTGTTCTGCGCATCTATTAAAGAAACACTCGTATGTCACTGAATTTTGATAATGTGAAGAAAGCCGTGCAGGCGTTCTGTGGTATGGGCGCAGGAAGTGCAGCAATTGTATAGCAGGTCAAGGATGTGAATATCAAACAACGCGTTAATAATTTCAAGAAAATACGGCAAATTGATGTGTGAAAAAAGCTTATATTTTACAGAAAATAATAATTTTTTATGATAGAGGGAGGGGTTTCTGAACCATATGTGCCATTTGACAAAAACGGTGCTGTTGATTACAAAAGGTTGAGGTATGCAATAAACTGGTTGCAGGAGAATGGGGTGAGGGGTTTCATGGTTAACGGAATCGGAGGCGAAGCACTTGTCCTCGGCCTACCGGAAAGGAAAAAGGTTCTTGAGACAGTTCTTGATGCGGCAAAAAGCAAAAGCGAGGTTTCCGTTTTAATAACGTCATATTCCCCTGATGCCACAAGTGAACTGGCAAAGCATGCAAAAGATGCCGGTGCAAGCTCTGCTGTTATAACGCAGCACCCGGTTTATCCGATAAAAAAGCCGGTTGATTACTTTAAAGATATTGCCTCAAAGTCACCCCTACCATTGATACTTTATAACGAAAAACAGCTTGGCAATATTCTGAATCCAGCACAGGTGGTTTCGATCCTGAAAATTGACGGCTTCATAGGGTACAAGGACAGCACAAAGGACATAGGACACTTGCAGGAGGTTGTTGACGAGTTTCCCAAAAAATCGGTGCTGCTTGCGGGTAGCGATTCGCTAATTTACACGACATATACACTTGGTGGAAAGGGGATCGTTTCGCTCATAATCAATGCATTCCCCAAGCTTGTGCTTGACCTAGTAAAAAGCATGGAATCCGGGGACCTTAAGAAAGGGCTGGAACTGCAGGCAAGGGTGAACAGGGTCAGAGGGATTTTAAAATCGTATGGTTTCAGCGCAGGCTACAGGGTAGCTGCAAGGCTGGCTGGCAATGATTTTGGCCACCCATTTAACAGGCACGAGGAGCTTTCAGAGCAGGAATTAAAGGATCTGGAACAAAAGCTAAAAAATGAAAAACTGATTTAATATCATTTTGATTTTACTACCAATTATTTTTTGCCCTAGGCTTCGTTACAAATTTAATTGATAAAATCACTGAACTGCGCCCAGCTAAAAATGCTTTTTCATCAGCTGGTGCGTAATGCGCCGCGGGTATTCCAGCCTAACTTTGGCCTCCCAAGGTGGTTATCCAGCACCCAAAACTCCTTCCGGTCGTGCATTTTTTCTGTTTTCTTCCTGCTCTCAGCGCTGCATGATTTTTGAAAAAAGAAATTCAATGGTGATTATCCACTTGAAAATATGGCTTTATGATCAATAAATGCTTAAATTACATCTCGATCAGAACATCATTAAAAGTTTGAGTTCAGGCGCATCTGAATTTTCGACCTTTACGTAGTACAGTGGCCCAGGGGGCCTGATGGTCCTGAGGAAAATATGGTTTTCAGTTTCCATTAACCTCCTTTCTCTTGTAGCATATTTGTCAACAATTTTGAACCCAGTGTATGAACCGTATGTGAACAGAATCATTCCAGATCCACGGGCAGTATTATGTTCAACAAGTTCTTTTATTGCAAATTCATAAGCTGGCTGATTAGAAGCGGCTTCATCTTCCCACACTATCGTGTCAGCTATCAGCATCGTCTTATCATATGATTCAATCAGCTTGCAGTCGTCAGCAATTCTGCCGGTTGATTTTATTACAGTGAAGCCATTTTTGCCGGACATTGTTTCTAGGCTGTTTTTTAGCTTTGAAATATTTTCATCGGGCCTTGCCATAAAAACCAGGTTGCGCCCCTGATTCAGGTAGTCAACCGCAAGCCATAACCTGTAGATTCTGGAAAATGGCACGCTTACCGACCTGTCCATCACATACAGAAACAGTTCAGGCTCGCCCATGACGCTTTTTGCGCCAAAAGGCCGGTTCCACGGTTTAACCTTTTTTTGAATAATATAATCAAGGTCAAGGAAATATGAAGCGTTAAGTATTTGCAAGCCATCAGAAAATGTATAATAGAAGGGATAAACACTAACCGGGTAATCCCTATCCTTAAGCACCGTTATCTTCCTTGCGCTCAATCCCAGCAATTTTACCGATTCCATTTTTATATACGAATCTGCTACAAACTTGAGCGTATTTGAAAGGGTGCTGGAACCCTCATTGATAAGCACCAGGGAGCCATTCCTTATTTTCACGGACTCATATATAAGCTGGAAAAGTGCCCTCTCGGGCTGATGCCCGCCCTCACCCCACAAGAAAGCGTCGACAGAATCAAGAATCACAATTTTTCCCTCAGCCATTGAGTTTATGATCTCCGAAAATGCTTTATTGGACCCGCTCAGCATGTGCAAAACTTCCAAGTTTTCAGGTTGCCCATGAATGACCCTTTTAGCTTTGTCTACAAGTGAATCCTCTGGTTCGTTATATGATATGTACTTAACCTTGCCTGAGGCCAAAGCTGACGCAAGTGCAAGCGAGGTTTTTCCAATTCCGGCCTCACCTTCCAGGACTGTTACGTACCCCTTCGTTGGGAGTATTTGAAGCGGGGTCCTGAACTTCTGAGTCGACATAATATTTTTATGACCTCCACTATATTTAATGTTTTGTTCTGCAAGCCAGTTTTTTGCTGTTTATTTACTATACTTCCGATGGTTCCCTGATTTCGGTTAGCACACCGGCTTTCAGCGCATCAATGTTTTCCTTCACAGTATGCCCCTTTGGCATGTACATCTTGATTCCAAGTTCTTTTAGCCTGAAAAATACCCCCGATCCAACATTATACGATATTAAAGCGTCAGGTTCAAGACCAACAAGGAACTGGAAGAACTGGTTAACACCTTCCTGGTTTTCTTCATGGTTATGATCAGCATGAGAATTTTCCTCTCTATAAGGATTTTCAATTATATTTGCTGACGCCAGATCATTGCCATTAACTTCGGCAACCATAAAATACTGGGACCTGCGTGATGGCCAGTTACCTTTGATTCAAGCCCATTATTTTCCCTGACAGGCATTATAACTTTCATTTTAGTGAATATGAAAAAACTTTCTGTAAAAACATTGCTTGAACAATAGAGTTTTAAGCATTATAATGCAAAAATAACAGCAATGTTTACAGAGGACAAGGGGGCCATTGACAGGTCATTTAACTTTCTCCTAACATCCCGTGCACTCAGGAGTGCATCACTGATACTTGTGAACCTTTCCCTTTCACTGTACCTTAAAGCCCTTGGATACGGGCTGATCTTCATAGGCATAGTGTATTTCCTGATCATAGCATTTAATGTAATTATCACACTGCTGTTTGGCATCATTGGTGACAGGATAGGATACGCAAAAACAATGATTGTCGCTGAGGCGCTGCCCCTTGCAGCCATGTTCGGCCTTGCATTATCTGTGAACATGTACATCATCATAATTTCAGCCATGATTGGCGGAATAACGGGTTCACCCGGGGGAATGAGGGGCGCATTTTCGCCAGGAATGACCTCATACATAGCAAGCAACTGGCCAGAAGAAAGGGAAAGAGTGGGGAGGCTTTCAAAGATATATGCGATAGCTTCAATTTCATCAATAGCCGGCTCCGTGCTCTTGGTGATTCATGGCCCGCTCAGCATTTACTATGGCGCCATAAATTCGTTCAGGATGCTTTTTGGCTTTTCCGCAGGCCTTACCCTTTTATCGCTGATTTCGCTCCTTTTCCTCAAGGAAAGGAGAAGGCCAAGGAAGACCACTCATGTTATGAAAAGGGAGAGTTTCACTTACATGTTCCGGGTCATTGTGCCAAACATCATAAATGGAGCTGGTATAGGAATAGCGTTCCCCCTTCTGCCTCTCTGGTTTGAACTAATGTATAAAATAAACGCAAGCTATGTTGGGGTGATATTTACAATTGCATATGCTTTTACTGCTGCCGGGTCTTATATTTCTGGCAGGTACCTGAACAGGTCCAGAATCAGTGCGATAGCTGTTTCTTCATGGGCCAGGATACTGCAGGGTGCCATGCTTATCGCGATAGCGTTCACACCATTTTTGGCACTTACTGTTATAATATATTCGGTGAGGAGCCTGATAGCCGGAGTCGGCACTCCAATGAGGAGCGCAATAAGCGTAAGAGGTATAAGCGGGGAGGATTTTGGCACAGCTTCAGGCATACAGGGCGTGTTTTCAAGGAGTTCACAGTTAACTTCGGGAATTTCCGGGTACCTGATGGAGGAATACTACCCTCTTCCGTTGCTAGCCGGAGGCATTATGCAGGTGGCTGGTGCACTGATTTTTTATCGGCTGATCAAATCATGGGAACTGTCGCATGGCTTTAAAGGAAAATAATGATTCTGAAATTCCACCCATGTCAATGAATTTGGATACGACCGGTTTTAACTGAGCGCAGTTCGCCTGTGCAGCATGGGCATTAAGGCATAATTTTCCACGAAAACAGGAGAGGGTTTAGCTTGGCTTACAGAGGACATTATTGCTAAAAAAATTTAAGGCCTGTGCGCCAGATGCAAAGAACGCCATTAATGACTGGCCATAAATTACGATTCGTGCTTCACTGAGCTGCCTGCCTTACCCTGGATGCCTTTGCTTCCCTGTCAATCAGTATTTCCCTGACGTTTTCTTCTGTAACAAATCCTGATTCAACAGACAGTTTCTTGGCCTTAACATAATGGTCAGCTATGATTGAAGGCAGAACTTCTTTGTCAGGATACTGTATTTCATAAGCCAGTGTAAAGGCCTCTGAATGAGCCCTTGCTATGCTTGCCCTGATTGCCTCCAGGTCTATCCTCAGGTCCTCTCCTTTGATCACCATGCCGTTAAAGTATGCCGCACTTATGATTATCCCGGACTCGATAGGTTTTATTGCCAGCTTTGAAAGCAGGGATGCCAGCTTTCCGCTTATAGCCTCCCCCTTTTTGGCTACCACCGTGTCCTTGTTTATGAAAACGCTCCCGGTTTCTATCCTTGTGGCTATTTTGAGCTCCCTGAAATCACTGAGTATTGGCCCTGCCTGAAGGCCTGTGTTTCCGGCAGGAACAATTATGTCCTGAGTTGCAATGTCTCCCGCTTTTGCAGCAAGCATTACCTTATTCTTTTCAAGCAGCATGTTCAGTTCAAACGGGTCCATGTTAAAGAACAGAAGCAACGATTGGCCCTTAATATAATCAACCAGTTTGGCTGCATCCTTGCCTTGCATCGCCTTAATAGTTACCCTGTTCTTTATTCCCATGAAGATTGCCTTGTCAGCAAGCTTCTTCCTGAGCTGACCAATCTGGTTCGACCTGACTTTATGGAGGTTTATTACAGCTACATAGTTGTAGCTGGATAGAAGCTTCTGCAGGCGTTCCATCATCTCAACTTTTTTCTTGGGATAAACCTTCTTTACCTGCGCCTGCAAATCAGCTCACCCCTTCATACTTTTTCTTAACCGGATGGCTCATTGTAAGCTTGAACCCGATCCTGCTTATGCTCTTTGGCGGGAGCTTTTTCTCAAGATAA
Organism: Nitrososphaeria archaeon; assembly: GCA_049967195.1. GTDB lineage: Archaea > Thermoproteota > Nitrososphaeria > Conexivisphaerales > UBA164 > KM4347-05. The sequence goes on along the minus strand of JBMFTE010000036.1, from coordinate 1,881 downwards.
TCTATCACCGCTTTTGTGTTTTCAGCTATGCTCTTCGCATCCATTCCACCCTTGCCGACCTTCGCCTGAACGCCTAGCTGGTTTTTACCACGAATCCTGGTGCTTGCAAGCACCCTGGAGTATATAGATGTCAGGGCCTGCGGTCCTGGAACTGCAACTGGCATCTTGCCTCTGGGAGCAAGTATTGGACCCAGGTTCTTACCAACCTTTGGCATCATTGAAGATTCGGCAACAAAAGCATAAATTCTTCTTGCCATCTTCTTAGCTTCTCTCTTGTTTGTCGCAAGGCGGTCAAGCTCCTCAGGCGAAAGCATCTGAGCATTGATTTTCTTTGCTTCAAGCGCCATTTCACCGCCTGCTATCACCATTATCCTGGAGGGGTTCTGAATCTGATGTGGCACGTAGATAAGGTCGTTGAACGACTGCTGCTTTGTCCTGTTGGGGTCAAACCTGATCAGGACTTCCACTGACTGAACAAACTTCTTCTTATCAGCTTTACTCATAGCTTCATTGATAAGTCCTTCTATATCATCCAATTCCTAACGTAATCCATCCATCTGTGTATTAAATAAGCTTTTGCCTTAAACCCCGGCTTATAGAAATGCTTAAAACTCCTCTGTTCCATAAGGGTGCAGAGCCCTGGTAGTATAGAGGCCCAGTATGCGGCGCTGTCACCGCCGTGACCCGGGTTCAAATCCCGGCCAGGGCGTGGTTATTTATGGGTTCAACGCCTATAGTAAAAAATATGGAAAACCGCGTTAATTACATTATGGTTGACATCCATAATTATAGGGAAAAGCTCGAATTCACGCTGAGGGGGATAGCGCGTGAAACCGGAATACCAGAATAAGATAGGGGCTAATATTTGAGTACATTGAGGAGCTTGTAAGCGAAAACATCAACGCGGGCAGGGCGATAAAGTACGCTGGCTCGCTGCGGAACATAAGGCGACACATGAAGGTTAATTTCGCGTATGCAACAAGGGATGACATTGAGGAGCTTGTAAGGTGGATAAACACCTAAAACTACACGGCATGGACAAAGCCCGACTACAAGGGCGTTTTAAAGCGGTTTTATAGGTGGCTGCGCACAGGGGCAATGGACAACAGCCAGCCTTTCCCCCAAAGTGGCATAAATGAAGTTGAACATAAAGCGCAATGAGATGAACGAGCCTGATGTTCTGACTGAAGATGAAGCAGCGGCAATGATTAATGCTGCTGTAAAGATGAGGGGCGAGGCTTTCATTGTCATGCTCTATGAGGGCGGTTTCGCATAGGCGAAATAATGAACGCGGGGCTGAGAGACCTCCAGTTCGACGAAAACGGGGCGAGGCTCAGGGTTCACGACAAAACAGGGGGCAGGATCGTGGCTCTGGGGGTCCAGATGAAGCATGATGGGTCATTTCCCCCTTTTCTGCGATCTGGCCCAGGCAGACAACTGCATGCACATTGGGTTCGTGTTCGCTCTGCCCCAGTTTTACGGAATACTGAAGGAAAATGGAGTAAAACCATCAAAGCCCTGACACTTGGGTCTGCCCGAATGGGTAAATGACATGATGAAAAAAGGTGATCAAAAATAAAAAAAGCTTTTTAAAAATTATTTTCTTCTTCTAATGATTAAAGCAACAACCGCAATTATTACTGTAACTATAACTATGGCTGCTATGATCAGGGTTGATTGGTTCTGTTGGGGAGCTGCTGGAGGTGTTGTTACTGCAGTATAAGTTACAGGGACAGGGGCTGTAATGCTCGAAGCTGATACGCTAAAACATTTAGAAAACACTTTCCCATATGGTCACATTCCAATATACTGAGCAACTCTCCCCCTAATTAAGGCAAATATGTAAACATAATTATTAATAATGAGTTAACAATTAGTAAA
>JBMFTE010000035.1:0-8643 GCA_049967195.1 Nitrososphaeria archaeon | reverse complement strand
AAGAACGGCGCCGAGGAGCTTCCCTCAGGCGGGATCTCCATAAAGCTGAAGTAAAATCTGGTCAATTATGTGCCAATAAATTTAATTAGTCATTCAAATGCTCTAAAATATACATTGAATATTGACGACTTGCAGCTACCCTATTCAATAAAGCAAAGGTTAAAGGAGTTAGGTTATAGTGAACTCTGGCCGCCTCAGGAAGAAGCGATTAATGCTGGTATTCTTAATGGAGCTAATGCACTGATATCCACCCCAACAGCAAGCGGAAAAACGCTCACTGCAATGATCGCGATAAGTAAGACCATTGTAGAAACAGGGTTAAAGGCGGTTTATATTTCCCCTCTGAGAGCTCTTGCGGGGGAAAAGTATTTTGAGTTCAAAAATTTTTTTTCAGAAATTACCACGCCTGAGGGCAGAGAGGCCAAGGTGTGCATTAGCACCGGTGATTATGATGTAGACCCTTCATATCTTTCTGCTTGTGACCTGATAATTACTACCAATGAACGGTTCGACTCCATAATGCGACATAGGGTTAAGTGGCTTGAGCGCGTTGGGCTTTTTATTTTTGACGAAATACATCTTTTGAGCGATGAAAGCAGGGGAGCTACACTTGAATTCGTTTTAACAGAAGGTATTGCAAAGTATCCTGATGCGCAGTTTATTGGCCTTTCTGCTACAGTAAGTAATTCTGAGGAAATAGCGGCGTGGTTGGGTTTTAAAAGTGTTAGCGTTAACTGGAGGCCAGTTAAATTAACCGAAAGCGTAGCATATGATGAAAATATAACCAGATATGACGGTTCGCAGGAAAATATAGAGGGGAGTGGAACCCTGCTTGACAATATTGTAAATAGGGAACTGGTAAATGGGCATCAGGTTCTGGTATTTGCAGAAACAAGGAAGAAAGCCGTGGAACTGGCCAAGAGACTTTCAAGCATAAGCAAAAGCCGTGCCAGAACAATTAATGTTCAATTCCCGGAAGAAGAGGAAGAAACGTCAATTTCAAGAATATTAAAATCACTGATTCCCGCTGGTGCGGCGTTTCATCATGCAGGAATACCTGCTGAGTACCGGACCCTCATAGAAAAACTCTTTATAGAAGGCAAGTTGAAAGTAATATGCAGCACTCCGACGCTTGCAGCCGGAGTCAATTTGCCTGCTCACACTGTAATAGTAAATTCCGTTTACAGGTACAATGGTTCACACATGGAGCCCATAAAGGTAATGGAATACAAACAGATGGCTGGCAGGGCTGGCAGGCCAAAGTACGATGAATCTGGGGAATGCATAGTAATTGCCAGCAGCGAACAGCAGGCTTCCTGGATATTGGATAATTATGTCAGGGGATATCCAGAACCGGTCAGTTCAAAATTGAACTATAAGAATGCAGGATCGCTGGCCCTGGCGCATATTTCGATATCAAGGCTGTCTTCTGAAAGTGAGATCAGCGCTTTCTTTAGTAGAACGCTGTTTGCTCGCCAGCTTGGTAACTTAGATATACATGAATCACTGGACTACCTGGAAAGTGCCGGGTTCATAAGGAAACTAAAAAATGGAAGATATGAAACAACTGCAATAGGTAGGTTAGTTGACGACCTATATATATCGCCTCCCACAGCCAAGGAGTTTATCGAAAATCTTCCCCATATAAAAAATGAAAGGGATTTGGTGATGCCGCTTATATGCCTTGCATCAACATCTGAAGATATAGACCCGAAACTGTCTTTAAATTCCAGCGATCAGTCAGAAATCAATTCTATTTTAGAACGTGAACCTAGGCTGCTAAGATACATAAATGAGGATACATATACAAGAAGCCTTCTTGGGCTTTATGCTTGGGTTAATGAGTTTTCTGAGCAGGAAATATTGGACAGATACAGGATAGACCCGGGTGACCTGTTCAGGCTAACTGATTCAGCTGAATGGCTAATGCACTCATACCTTCAGCTCGGTCGCATGCTCGGATTGAGCGTCAATAAATTTGAAATAGCCCTTTACAGAATAAAGTATGGAGTAAAGGAAGAACTTGTAAACCTTGTAAAGGTTGAAAAAGTCGGAAGGAGGAGAAGCAGGGCACTATATAATGCTGGGATAAAAAATATTGATGAACTGGCCTCTGCAAACCCTGAAAACATATCAAAAATAAAGGGCATGGGGCCCGAACTTGCGGTAAAAATAGTTATGGAGGCCAGAAAGCTGCTTGCTAAGAGGCCAAGGCAATAAATTAAGCGTATCTGTGCTACATGGAGGGCCTATGGTATTAGAACATTTAAAAGATGAGGTAACTTTTGATGAGCTTCAGGAGGCATTGCATTTAGAAAAAGGGCAGTTTGCCATAGAGGCAGTAAGTAAAGAAGCGCGCATTTATGCTAATGATCCCACTGCGGCTTTTGGATTTTCGTTGCTTGGAATTCAATCGAAGCCGCAGCTTAAAGGCGGCTACATGATTGTTTGCAGCAAAAATAAAATCACCTTCAATTTATTAGATAGATTTATTGCACTGCCCGGCTACAGCCTTAACCATTTGCTTGCTGAACTTTCTTCATTTCTCAACAACATTAATGGAAGGATAGCTGTGGCGTTTTCGGGCGGCCTTGACAGCTCTCTTATCTCCTGGCTTCTCAGAAAAAAGGATCCTGTGCTGATAACTGTGGGAGCAGAAACAAGTTATGATGTTGTCAACGCAAGAAGGAGTGCCAGAATGCTCGGTCTTGACCATGAAGTTGTGATACCTGAACACATAACCGATGTCATCAGAGCCGTTGCTCCATTTTCAATGACGATGATGGATTATTCTCTTGCAGCTGGATTCGCCATGGTATCAAAAAGGGCCAGAGAGCTGGGTGCAAAATGGCTAGCAACTGGCCAAATGGCGGATGAACTCTTCGGTGGTTATTCAAAGTACAGGAACGTAAGCAAAGATGACATTAACTCTGTTTTATTAGCAGACTTTCTAAACGCTGATCTCCAAAGGGATACGCTGGCAATTCTCTCAGGAGGCACTGTCCCCATATTCCCTTATGCCTCTAGGCCTTTTGCAAATCTTGCGCTTGGATTGCCTTCATATTATAAAATTGAAAAAATGGGGCTTCGGGCAATGGCTTTAATGGCAGGATTACCGGAAGAGCTTGTAAAATCTAAAAAAAAGGCCTTTCAGTACGGCAGTGGAATTCAAAAAATTGTTAATAATAAATTAAATAGATTATAGGTACTTAGATAGCCTTTTATCTGCATCGTCCCAGTTAACCAGGTTCCACCAGGCATCGAGATAAGCGTTCCTGTTGTTCTTGTACTGCAAGTAATATGCATGCTCGAACTCATCAACAATCAAAACGATTGGCAGTTCGGCAAAATGATTGTTAAAGTGGTTCTCTATTGTCATCAGCATAAGGTTCTTGGATTCAGTATCGTAATATAAAGCAGTCCAGCCTGTTCCGGGAAGTGATTTTTGCGCTTCGGTAAATATGACCTTGAACTTATCAAATCCTCCGTACTGTGAGTTTATCAGATCTGCCAGCTTTCCGCCCGGCTTTCCGCCACCTTTACCTGCTGGTGCCATATTGTACCAGTAAATTGAATGCAACTTATGGCCGTTAGTGTTAAATGTCAGATTCTTAAGAACCCCCTGCACGTCATAGCCCGTTACTTCACCTTTAAGTATTTTTTCAAGTTTATCCATTGTTGTATTTGCGCCATTTACGTATCCCTTGTGATGGCCGTTGTAATGCACATCTATTATGCCCGAGCTTATGTACGGTTCGAGTGCGTCAACCTTGTATGGAAGTGGAGGAAGTTCATATTTTTTAAAAGAAACTTCACTTGTCATTTCTATAAATAATTAAAATGTTACTATATAATCGTTGTGCTATTTTTATGGTTGAATCAAATACATTAGTTGACAATTTTAAATTTTTAATAAAATATTCATGTTTATTATATTCACTCACAATTTTTTTACAACTACTTTATCAATTACCTGTGACAATTCTGAACTTTAAATATTTATCATTTACAGAAAAGGCCGGCGGATGAGCTATTTTTGTGCTTGTTCCGCAGCTGGGGCAAACGTCAAATATGGTATAGCGCCCACATTTTTGACATTTTTTTATATATTTGCCCAAATTTATTCTGCGACTCTAAAATTGCCTTTACCATTGATGTTTTTCTCAATTCCTAGGAATATTTTTCTGAGGTTCTTTTCCGCTTCCTTGTAGTTATTTGCATAACAGGTTATTCTATATCTGGGCGCACTTATATATTGTATTTTTACTTTACTCTCAGAGTTCTCCATGGCTTTTGTAAGCACTTTTTTTACAACTTCAATTCCTTCCGGTTGTTGGCTGTAAATTTCGAATACCTTTGAGACCTTTACTGTGGGTTGCTTTATCCTTTCTGCCGATAACTTGTATAGCATTTCTGCAAATTGCTGGTCTATGCCAAGATTAACGATGAGCTCTGGGCCCTCCGTAACTATGCGCTCAAGCCCGTTATAAAGCCCGTCGAATTTTTCAGCTATTAGCTTTGTTTCAGTTTCAGCGTTTTTTCTTCCTAATTTTTGTGCAGCGATGTTTATTACACTTTCAGCCCATTTTGACTTCTTCAGTTCAATTAGCTTTATCCTTTGCTCCTCCTGTGTCAGTTGCTTTAGCGAAACGTCTACATCAAACTTTGACCTGTCTACTTTGACCACCTTGACAACAATTTTTTGCTTCGGTTTTAACGCTCTATCTATGTTTTTTACCATACTTCTTGATATTTCGTTTTCAGGGAGGAAGGCCTTTAGCCCGCCATACTCATCGAGAGTCACCCATGCGCCTGAAGAAGAAACGTCCTCTATCGTAGCTAAAATTACTTCGCCTATTTCGGGAAACGTCTGCACATTCATCAATCTAGCCTTTTAATTATCTCGCCATATATCTTTGCTTTTCCACCGGTGGGAGCGGCGAGAATTTCACCACACCCCTCACATTTGACTTTGGTAGTTGAATAAGAATATATTATTGATTCCATGCCGCACTTTGTGCACTTGACCTTGTAGAAAGCGCTGCTCGGAGTCAATATAAGCTGTTTAACCTTTGGAGACATAATTATCACTTGTTCACCTGTTCCACTATTTCAAGCTTTCTAAGTCTCATGCCATCCTTTACAACAGTATAGCCACACTTTTTGCATTTAAAACGCAGGGTAACCTTTTTTGTTGTCTTTGATGTCCTTTTTAGTTCAGGGTATTTTTGCCCGCCGTATCCCTTTTTAACCTCTTCATGATACCTTGCCCCAAGGCTCATGCTTCTTTCCTTTCCCTTGCGGTACTGAGACACCTCGTGTTCAGTATATTTGCGGCACTTAGGGCAATACCTCTTTACTACGCTAACTATCTTCATAATAATTCTCCCACCCTTATCACTAATCCCTTGTCTATTAATATTTTTGCATTTTCTTCTGGAATCATTGAAATATCCCCTTCGTTGAACGGGCCGTAGTCCTTTATGTCAACCCCTACAAATTTGTCCATATTGCTCTTAAACATAACAAGGGAATAGAACGTTTCCGCCAGCTTGTACTGGTTTTGCAACTCCTTTATAAGGCCGTTCTTCAATTTTGACTTAAACGCTTCAGATTCGTTTATGGCCGATATTATCTGCTTTGCAATTAATACTTCGTACTCATCCAGTTCAACAGGCTCACCCCTTAGTCTTAGAGATAAAAATTTTCTCAGCCTGATGTTTATCAGCTCATCAATTATATCAGATATAATGACACGCAATTCAAGGGCTGCCTGCCTAGTTAGCTCTGATGTTGAAGTTGATTCAATTAGCTTTAGCTGCTTTAACCTCATTGCAACAATTCCGTAAAAATCCTGGGGGAGCTTGGCTATTGCCGGGCTGTTGACCTCCTTTTGGGTTGCCTCAGAAACCAGATTAATAAGGTCCTGCATGCGCCGTAATAGTTATTTGTTACTCAAAAAGTTTTTTGGAAGCCTAAAATAGGTTCCGTTGGCTCTGGCTACAAGTTTTTTGCCCTGAGTTATCTCTGCCCTGATAAAAATTAGGTCTTTACCTTCCCTATCTATCTTTGCTATAGCGCTAGCCTCACCTTCCAGTGCTGGCTCCATAAAGTCTACATTTAGATTGATTGTTACTGCGCCACCGTTTATCAGGCTGCCCATTATTTCGTCAAAAAAAACGCAGAGTATTCCCCCGTGCACTATTCCAATGCCGTTAAGATGCTCCTTGGCAAACGTCACTCGATAAACTCCTTCCCCCGTTACCTCAACCCACTGGCCAACCTTGCTTCCTTCCATGCGGCGACTTCGATGCTGGTTAATATTAACCTGTTTGATGAATTTTTGAGTCTTCGCCAGATATTGGTTCAACGTAGAGAGTAAGGCCCCTTATGCCTACCACTTTCACTTTGCTGTTATTTTTTACGGTTCCGTTACTACATACCGCTTTCCACTTTACACCTTCAAGAGAAACCTCTCCCTCAGGATTAAGTTCGGTTATAACAATGGCTTCCTTGCCCATTATCGCACCAGCCCCAACATAATCCTTCTTTCTGATTGAACCGATTATATGCCTAACATATAATGCTATAATCCCACCGGCTGCAATAACAGCTGAAAGTTCCGCATATGTATCAATTCCATACGGGGAAGGGGAAAACTGTATGCCCTGAGCAAGCATGTATACACCTAACGCGCCAATAATTACAGCGGCTAGAAATGCAAACCCATGGCCAGATTTGATTTCAACTATTAATAGCACGGCCGATATCAAGAGGAGTGCAAGGCCTATAAAAGATGCGCCTATTATTTCTGCACCTGCAAGCCCCAGGACAAGCGAGAACATGCCAATGATGGACATTATTATCGTTGGGTGAATAAAATCCAGCGCTATCAATATCATGCCTAAAAGGATAAGCAGGCCGTCAAGGGTAATGTTGCTAAGGACACCAAGAAATTGATCGTAGTAATTCTCACTTATGGTCATGCTTGTAACGCCAGAGAGATTCAATTCCTGCTGCGCCTGGGCTAATGTTGATGCTGATTTGTCAGCTATGTGATAGTTCAAAGCCTGGCTGTATGAATAAGCTTTATCATTGATAACCATGTTATATACAGCCGTCATGTTCCTGCCCCAGGCTCTGGCCTCCCCCTGCATCAAGCTCAGCATTGCATCTTCTGTATGGTTCTGTTCAAGCTCGTTTCCCCCCACTACTATGGGGGTAGATGGCCCTATTTCTGAGCCCGGGCCCATTATTATTTGGTTTGATGCCATTGCTATGTAGCTGGCAGCTGATGCGGCCAGAGCGTTTGGTGGTACATAAGTATAAACCGCTATTCCTGATTGGTTCAGGGCAGAAATATCGGCAAGTATTGCTGTCATGTCCGACAGGTAACCGCCAGGAGAATTCATAACTATAAGCACGTACTTGGAATGATACGCCTGAGCCTGCTGAACCACGTTAGTCATCATACTAGATGAACCGGCGTTGACCGAATAATCAAAATTAACTATGATAAGCTCGGGTTGCCCCTGGGAATGAAGGGGTATCGCTACGGGCAATAATGCCAAAACAAAAATTAAAGGCAGTATAGCCTTCATTTATTTTCGCTCTTTTTCTTTTCTTTAAGAATGTCTTCTATATTGTAAATTCCCAACGGTGCTACCCCTGCAGGTGGTATATTTGTAGGTATCATTATCAAGGTTCCCTTTGACTGGAGGCCGAACTCATACAGCATGTTCATCCACCTTAGCTGGAAGGCACGATCATTGTCCTTGTAAAGATCAGCCGCCTGAACCATCTTTTCCGCCGCCTGAACTTCTGCGAGCGCCAGTGTTACCCTAGCCCTTCTTTCCCTTTCTGCCTGAGCCTGTCTTGACATGGCTTCCTGCAGCGCGGAAGGTATCTTAATGTCCCTAATTTCCACAGCCGTTACTTTTACTCCCCATGATTCGGTCTTTTCATCTATTATTTCTCTGGCCTTGGCTCCTACCTTTTCCCTTTCACTCAGCAATTCATCGAATATGGTCTGACCAATGACTTCTCTTAGGGTTGTCTGAGCAGCATATTCAGTGGCCGCCGCATAGTTTTCCACATTTAAAACGCTTTTTTGCACATCAATAGGCATCAGGTACATTACCGCGTCAACATCTACCGGCACGTTGTCTTTAGTAAGGGACTGTTCAGTTCTAAAGGAATAAACTTGTAGCCTTAACGATATTTTTATTGGTATCTTTGATACAAATGGGATCACATAGATTATTCCGGGTCCCTTTATTCCAACAAACCTTCCAAGCGTAAGCACAGGAGCCCTTTCCCATTCCTTTAAAATGTGAATTCCGCTTAAAAATATAACCAGGATTATTAACAATATAAAAAGGGAAATCAGAAAGCTGTAAGATATAATTGTCATTTTATGACTTTATAATTTTGGGAACAGAAATAAAAACGTTCCCATCATATTTATGAATTGTTTTTATGGTGTCATCTGTAGTGCTTAATTGGTTATGCCGCGGGCCAGGTTTGAACTGGCGACACTCCGGTCTTCAGCCGGATGCTCTCCTTAGCCCTTTCGTCAGGCTGAGCTACCGCGGCTCTTGCTCTACATTCTAGGTAGATTATATAAATTTTTGGTTTCTCATA
>JBMFTE010000034.1:0-8801 GCA_049967195.1 Nitrososphaeria archaeon | reverse complement strand
TTTCCGGCCGGTTTATCATAAACCAATGTTAAGTACTGAATGACAGTAGTGCTCCCGCATTACCAAGGGCTTGATCTAAAGCGCCTCTTTCCTGTCATTGTTTTGATTTTGTATCATCCAGTTCGGGTACATTACGCGTTGAGCACTTACTTCATCTAGTTCCTTTACCTGTTCAGGTGTTAGGTTCACGTTTACTGCATTAAGGTTGTCTTCCAACTGTTCCCTTGTCCTAGCGCCTATTAACACTATTGATCCCCGGTTTATCAACCAAGCCAATGATATCTGAGCAGCTGTTACACCCTGTTCTCTGGCTATTATATTGATTTTTTCGAGGATTACCGGATACTGTTCCTTTTCAAAATATGGAAAAATCCGCCCCGTGTCTCCCAGTCTTGTCCCCCGCGGTGGGCTGTTCAAGTCAGTGTACTTGCCTGAAAGCAAACCCCCCTGCAATGGGCTCCATACCAGCAGAGACATCTTGGCATAGCTTAAATATGGAAGCACTTCGTGCTCTATATCCCTGTTAAGCAATGAATAATTCATCTGAGCCGAGACATAATGGGAATAACCCTTAGCTGAAGCTAGAGACTGAGTTGCGGCTATTTGCCATGCAGAAAAGTTTGAAATGCCGGGATAAATCACTAGGCCTTTATCTATCAGATTTTGCATTGCATCTATGGATTCCTCCAAGGGTGTAATGGAATCCCAGCCGTGAAACTGGTAAAGGTCAACCCTGTCTGTGCCCAGCCTCCTCAGACTTTCCTTTATAGCACTAGTGATATGATACCGGCTAAGCCCTTGGTCATTTACACCGTTGCCAGTTTTTCCCCTCACTTTAGTTGCAAGAATAACTTCGTCTCTGAACGGTTTTACTGATTCCCCCAGAATCTCCTCCGCTCTCCCGCCGTCATATACATCTGCAGTATCAAAAAGGTTGATCCCAGCGTCGTAGGCCCTACTAACCATTTTAGATGCTTCTTCAACTGGCACACCCCCCAGCTTCCATGCATTTCTTTCACCAAACGTCATAGTCCCTAGCGCAATGACAGAAACAAGTGCACCAGTATTACCCAATCTTGTATATTTCATAAAAATATATTAACAAAGGTTTTATAAAAAGATGACGGAAACCTTCATAGCGCTATAAGGGTGTAAGTTCCAAGCGCCAAAAGCATTGCCATTAGAACTACTATGACAGCGTTTATAATCCACTGGTATTTGCCGGGATGCAGCCACTCTATAAGAACTACCCTCAGGCCGTTTAGCCCGTGTATTGTTGCCGCATAAAGCAGGATTCCAAAAACTATCTGATAATATGTAAGGTTATGCAGCACATAATTGTATGAAAGCGCATCAGCGAATGTCCTGCCCGTTAAGGGGCTTACCAGCAGGAGGTGAAATGTCAGAACAAATATCATGACCAGCCCAAGCGCGTACATTAAAAGCATGGTCCACGACTCTTTCATTAGACTATATTTTTCTGGCATTTTTTACCACCTGACTATCCCCAAGCCGGCCAGAAGATATAGGCCAGCCCAGACCCACAGGATAACGACTATAATGGTTATGGAATATATGGCTATTTTTTGGTTTCTACCTAGCGATAGCGGTGAGTAAGGATACTCTGGAAGTCTGGGCTTGCCCAGAATCAACCCAAACACTTCATTTAATATAAGCCTTAGGCCGTTTGCGCCATGATACAATGCAGATCCAGCAATTATCCACATACCTATAAGTTCTATAACTCCTAAATTGCTGAGTTCTGCCATTGTCTGGTTCCATCCAGCAATGCCCAGTGTTACATGGTATATTTCAAATATGTGCGCAATCAGGAAAAGGGCAAGTATTACACCCGTCACCCGGTGCAGCGTGTAGGACCACCGTTCAAGGTTATATTTCAGAGGATTCAAGCTTGTTAAAAGCCCAGATTTGAAGCGTTTACTCATTTTGATTTACCCCCATTTTAAAATCAAGTGGTGGAGCTTTGGGTGGGTTACTAATAGGCTTTTCTGGCTGAACAAGAACTGATGCTGGCGCTCCGGCCTTGGATCCACGCACGAACTTTCTTTTAAGAATCTCACGCTTTAAAAGTTGTATTGCTTTGGCCGGGTCCACCCCCTTAGGGCAAACATAACTGCAAGACCCTGCAAAGTGGCACCTCCACACACCATGGGAAGTATCTAATTCAGGCTGGCGTTCCTGAAATCCCTCGTCTCTTGGATCTGCTATATATCTGTATGCTTGAGCTAATGCTTGAGGCCCGGTGAACTGCGGATCAAGCGCAACCGTTGGGCATGCTGCAACACACAAGCCACACATTATGCAATAATCGTACTGTATAAAGTTCATGTTTTCCGCTGGGGTGACCCTGAACTCCATTGGAGCCTCTTCCAGCTCCTGTGGATTCTTTCTTATAATGTATGGTTTTACTGACCTGTGCTTATTTACGAAATCGTTTAGATCAACAACTAGGTCTTTTATTACAGGGTAGCTGTAAAGTGGTTCTATGCGTATTGTCTCAGACTTCAGGTCGGTTATCCTCGTTTGGCAAGCAAGCGATGGTTTGCCGTTTATTACCATCCCGCAGGACCCGCATGAGCCCATCTGGCAACTATGCCTAAAAGCAAGGGTATGGTCCTGCACTTCTCTAATATTTAGCAGCACATCAAGGACCGTGGCCCCCTTGCGCGGTTCCTCAATGAACTCCTGCCACCACTGTTTTGAACCATCATTTCTTAATATCCTGAACTTCATTATTAGTACACCCTTGCAACCGGCTTCCACATCGTGATCCTGACAGGCAAGTATGAAAAGCTGGGGCCTTCTGTTCCTTTCATGGCGAGCGTGTGCTTTAACCAGTGTTCATCGTCCCTGTTGGGGTAGTCAAGCCTTGCATGGGCCCCCCTGCTTTCGGTTCTCATGAGTGCGCCAAGTGAGGTGATTTCAGCCTGGTCAAGCAGGAAACCCAGCTCAAGCGCATGCTGCAGATTGTAGTTAAATGTGCGTCCCCTATCCGTCAACCTTATATTTTTGTACCTTTCCTTTAGCGCTCTTACCTTTTTTACGGCTGTTTCCAGTTCTTCCGCAGTTCTATATACATGTACATACTTCTCCATTGTGTCTTTAAGTTCATCCTTTATTTGATAAACGTCCTCACCCCCGCTCTCTCTGCCCAGCACTCCACTGAATATTCTTTCCTGTTCCTGTTCCATTCTGCCCGCAGGAACTTCTGGCAGCACCGGTTTTTCGTTTAAAATATAATTGTAAATGTCATTCCCGACTATGTAGCCATAAACTAGGCATTCGTTTGTGCCATTTGACCCAAGCCTGTTGGATCCCTGAACGCTCACGCACGCAGCCTCTCCTGCAGCCCAAAGCCCCTTTATTGGACCATTAAGAGATTGGACTTTGCCATCTATATCTGTGTGAATGCCGCCCATTTCATAGTGGGTAGTGGGCCTTACAGGCATAGGTTCGTTTACTATATCAATCCCTACGTACTTGAATCCCATTTCCCTAATAAAGGGCAACTTCTGCTCAATCTTCTCCTTGCCCAGATGCGTCATATCCAGCCATACATGCTGAATGCCGGTGGCTTCGTCCTTAACCCCCCTTCCTTCCCTTATTTCGGTCATAATTGACCTTGAAACAATATCTCTGGGTGCCAGTTCCATTTTTGATGGAGCGTATTTTTTCATAAACCTTTCCCCATCTGCATTTTTTAGGTAAGCCCCCTCTCCCCTAGCGGCTTCGGTTATTAAAAGACCCTTTGGAACGAGACCGGTAGGATGGAATTGGACGAATTCCATATCTTTTAGCGGTATTCCGGCATCATAGGCTATCCCATAACCATCGCCGGTTGAGCTTGATGCTGTGGATGTGATCCTGTACATCTGCCCATTACCGCCGGTTGCTATTACCCCTGCTTTGCCCCTGAAAAATCTCATGTTGCCTGTTTTCAGATCTATTGTATTGAATCCAACAAATTTATTCCCGTCAAGAACAAGGGATGTAACAAAATGCTCGTCAAACCTTTCCCAGGTATCATACTTTAAAAGAGTATCATATAGGGCACGCATTTCAAAGAATCCTGTTTTGTCTTGCGCATAAGTGGCGCGCGGAAAACTCAATCCGCCGAACCATCTTTGCTCTATCCTTCCATCATCCCGCCTATTCCAGGGCACTCCCCATCTTTCTATCAATCTAGTTTCCTGCGTTGCAAGATGCACAAATCTCCATACGACGTCCTGGTCGGCAAGAAAATCACTGCCTTTAATTGTATCCCAGGCGTACAATTCAAAACTATCGCCCTCCTCAGGGTAAAGCACTGCAGATGTTCCCCCTTCGGCTGATACAGAGTGGCTTCTCATAAGATAAAGCTTTGATATTAACGCTACCCTTATGCCAAGCTTGCCACGGTCTCTTCTTAAAACTTCAATTGCGGTTCTTAGGCCTGCAAGCCCGCTACCAACAATTACTACATCATAGTCGAGCTGCTCCATTACTGGTATATGGCGTGATACCGTTTTTATTTGTTGCTATTTAGCGTTGCCTGGACTTTTTCGACCAAATTTTCAACTGGCACAAGTTCCTCTGATCGGTCGGCCATTAACTTGATTTTGACTTTTCCGCCCCTGATTTCTTTTGGCAGAACTAGAACTGAGACCTTTGCCCCGCACTTCTCCGCTTCCCCCAATCCATCACTTAGCCTATCAGTTCTGCTAAATTCTGTGCAAATGCCTGCCTCCCTAAGCTGGTTCACTATTTTAATTGCTTCCTTTTTGGTATCCGCAGTGTATACGACGTATGTTATTTCGTTTTTTTCTGTTGATACTTTATCTAGGGCCAGCAGCAGCCTGTCTGTACCCCCCGCAACGCCCAGCGCTTTTAGGTCAGGCCTCTTAAATATATTAGTCAGGATGTCATATCCCCCGCCGCCCGCCAGAGCTCCAATTTCGCGTTTTTCCGAACTGTAGGCTTCAAATACTATATCCGAATAATAGTCAAGCCCCCGTACAATTCCTAAATTGACAGACAGGGGTAAATTTACAGATCTTGCTTCATCAATTATGTTCTCAAGCAGCCCTGTTGATTGGTTCCGCGATTCTGCAAGCAGTTTTTCACCGCCCTCAGAAATTTGCAGCGCCTCTTTTACACTCTCCTCATCTATTCCTTTTGCGACGTATTCAGCAATTATCTGTTCCTTTGTTTTTTTACCCAACTTGTCCATTGCCCTCAGCAGTTCTGGCATGTATTCAATTTGCCTTATTCTAGATTTAAGGATACCCTCTACAATCCGCCTGTCGCTTATTTCTACTTTTACGCCCCTGAGGCCGGCATCGCTTAACATCCTGCTCGTAAATGACAGAATGTCAATGTAAGACTCGGCCGATTTATCACCATACACTTCTGCATCCCACTGGTAAAACCATCTGTATCTGCCAAACTGAGGCTCATCATATCTCCACATGCTTGCAAACGAACCGAGCTTTACCGGCAGCGGAAGGTCACGCCTAGCGCAAACATATCTAGTTATTCCTACAGTAAGGTCAAACCTTAACCCAACACGCCTTCCCCCCTTATCCGTAAATTCATATATTTCATTTACTATGTCTTCGCCTCCCTTTGCCTGCAACGTTTCCAATAACTCTATTGCCGAGGGCTCCATTAACTTTATATTGTAAATCTTTGCCAGCCTTACAAAGTTGCTACGTATTAGCTCGAGTTTTTCATAGTTTTCTGGTTCATAATCCCTTAGCCCCCGCGGTAAGCTCAATTTTTGCTTGACCCGCCTTTATTTAGTTCTGCTATCTCTGCCAGAAGGGCTGACAGTTGTATGTCTGGATGCCCACCCTGTAATAATCTGAAATCATATTCCGCAAAAATTTTAGCGGCTTTGGCCTGATCGATATCTTTTATTGTGTTTATAAATGAAAAAATCGTTTTCAGCAGGTCACTTTCTGGAAGGCCGTACACATAGATTAGCTTGTAAAGTATTTCTTTGGATTTTTTGAAATCGCCTGAGAGCGCATAATTCACCATAGACTTTACATCACTGTCCCTTCCTATTCCAACAGTGGCCTTTACATTTTCAGTTGTTACCTCTCCCAGTGCAGCAGATGCCTGAAGCTGATTTATTGCCTTTCTCATATCGCCCTCGCTGAGTTCGTATATCAGTTTTAATGCTTCCTGCCGATATTTTATTTTTTCAGCACCGCATATTTCCTGCAATCTCTTTATCACAGATTGTTCATCCAGCCTCTTAAATCTGAACACTGCGCATCTACTCTGAAGCGGCTCTATTATGGAAGTTGACACGTTGGCTATTATAATGAATCTGGAATTTTCCGAGGATTCCTCCATTATCCTTCGAAGCGCAGTCTGGGCATCGGAAGTCATTTCGTCCGCCTCATCCAGTATTATTATCCTAAATGGAATGCCAGAAGATTTATCCACAAACCTCGTAAAATTCTTGATGGTGGTCCTCACGGTGTCTATCCCCCTTGTGTCTGATGCATTTAGTTCTAGCGTGTAATTTTTCCAGTTTTCGCCCAGTACTTCTCGCGATAAACAGAATGCGATGGTGGTTTTTCCTGTGCCAGGGGGACCGGCAAACAAAAGATGGGGCATGTCCTGCGGCTGTTTTAGGAATCCTTTTAACCTTTCAACTGTATCAGACTGGTCTACCACTTCATTTAACTTTACAGGCCTGTATTTCTCAACCCACATAATTTCCTGCATTATAACTCCCTCCTCCTTAAGCTTAATATGTGGGGTAATATATTGATAGCTAATTTAAGGGAAGTTCTTACCGCTGAGGGAGAGCCCGGAACTGCTATTATGACGCTGTCGTTAAACATCCCCATTACTGCATTACCTATCATAGCATTATCTCCCACCTCTTCATAGCTAAGATCTCTAAATCGCTCCCCAAAGCCATCAATTATTTTATCTGAAACGGATTTAACGCAAGAGTCAGTTAGGTCGTCCTTTGTGGGCCCCGTTCCACCTATTAGGATTATTACGTCTGGAAAAAAATTAAATGCTCTAAAGATCTCTTCCTTTATTCTAACTGCTATATCAGGCACAAGCCACCGAAATATAACCTTGTTTCCAGACGACCTTATCAACTCAGATGCTACATTACCGCTTTCATCACTAATTTTTCCCATATATCTAGAAGTGCTGACCGTTATAAGCGCAAATTTTATCAATGATTTGCTTTCCAATTTAAGACCCCTTTTCCTTTTTGATGACTTCTATGTCTGTTATTTTTGTATATGGATACTGGCCATTTTCGTCCTTTTCGTATTTCTTAACCATATCCCATATATTGAGCAGCCCTACAGAAACGCCGTATAGGGCCTCCATTTCGACCCCGGTTTTAGCTAACGATGATACAGTTACTGAAATTTCAACTCCTCCATCTATTAACCTAGCCTCTGCGCTGACAAATTCTATTGGTATTGGATGACAAAAAGCTATCGCCGAGGGGGTGCCTTTAACGGCCTCTATGGCTTTCAGTTCTGCTACTTCCAACGGATCTCCCTTTTCAATTTCCTTTTCGCTTATTAAAATAAGTGATTTTTTGCCCAGCAAAATTGTACCCTTTGCTTTAGCCGTCCTTCTTACCACCTTCTTTTCAGAAATATCAATAGTTTTCATATAATTAACTGGTGCTTTGCCTGTTTATAAAATCATTAGTTTTTTGCAATTTAGCCGACATTCGTGTTTCATAAATATTTATTATTATGGTCATATAATTCCAGTCATGCCTTTACATATTAAAGCTGAGCCAGGCAGTGTAGCGAAAATGGTAATAGCTTCAGAAAATATAGATACAGTAAAGCAACTATCTGAGCTTTTCCATGGAAAACTGGTTAATGACAACAGGGGGTTCTTTTTATATACCGGCTCGTATAAGGGGGTTCCAGTCTCCGCCATTTACCATGGAATTGGTGGACCTTCAGAATCAATAGTTTTTGAGGAACTTGCCCAACTTGGCGTTAAAAGAATTATCGCTTTAGAAAATGCTATTTCAAGTTACAAAAAAGGCTTTGATGTCATAATATCTTCTTCGGCATCTTATGCTGACGGCGGCACCGTGGGGGAATATGTTACATCGCATACAGCTGTCCTAGCCGCTGTTCCTTCCTTTGGACTGCTCATGAATCTTGATGATGCTTTTACGAAGCACAAAATAAAGCATGTAGTTGGCCCAACTTTGACCGTCGATATCTTGGACTATAAAAAAACAGGTCAATTCAAGTTTTTGTGCACAGAAATGCACTGTGCCGTCCTTTATGCATTGTCACAAATAAGAGGATTCGAATCGGCATGCGTTATACTCCGCAATAAAAACATACCAAAAAAGATAATAGCTGATATAGAAAAATCAGTCTCTGATGCGATAATTGCAGACTAAATCCGTTATTGACAGCCTTAAAGTTGCACTTATACTGTTTCTAATATTTGGGCTTGGATATCCACTTCTAATATATGGCATAGGTCAGGTATCGATGCCCTATCAGGCAAACGGCGAGCCCTTTGTGTTTGAAAACAGGACTATGGGGTCCATGCTTTTGTATGTTAACTTCGATTCAATGGCTTTTTTCAGCACAAACAATTCTTATTATGATCCATATGTGAGCGTGGATCAGGCTTACGCTCAAGCGCTATCTATAAACAGGACAGCCGGTGTGCCTTTAACCGTATTGGACACCATGATAAACAAAAACGTTAGTTCGTGGTCAAGGATATTTATGAGGCCTGTGGTTAATGTAAATAAGCTAAATTATGAC
>JBMFTE010000033.1:0-8836 GCA_049967195.1 Nitrososphaeria archaeon | reverse complement strand
GACTAAAAAACTTTTTACTGATCCTAAAGCCATCGCTTTTAAGCGATGGATTATAAATATGCTTTTAAGTTTCTGTTATCAAAAACTATGCAATATAATTGGCAAAAGGCCATATGGCTCTGGGTCAACCTTAATGTCCGTGCATTATTGCAGTTCACGCTGGAATACCTGTATTATGCATGTGCAATTAGCGCTCATCTTTACCTGGGCATAATTTACTCTTATGAGATGGTGGTGAAGGCGCTTCACAATCTGCATAAGCTGCTGTTGAAGGACGTTAAGAGATGAAGGTCCACAGTTGATATAGCTGGATTACGGCATGCAACTGAAGGGTTACACACCGGCTTTTATGCGTAACTTGAAATCCCACAATTTAATCTAACGGAAGGGTTGCTGTTTAACTCAGGCCGACCATACAAAAGTTTCATTTGCAACCTGCTTTACCGATATAAATGGTGGGGGGTTTGAGCCACCCACTATAAATAGGGGCTGTGTTGTCCAGGGGCTATATATGTACATGCCATATGTAACTGCTTTTCCATTGATAAAGATGTTAAAAAGCGAAAGGTTGCCCATGTTTTCGAAAACCCGATAACTGAGAGAATAGGATTCCAGCGCAAATATGTACTGCCCCCCCGACGCAAGTTCTGGGGAAAAATTTGCATCAAACCTCCCCGCACTGGATAAACCATTGCTGAGGTCCTTAATGCTGAAGCGCCAGCCATTGCTATTGTAAAGTTCCATGGATACCATATCACCTGCAGCTATGCTCATGTTTTTTCCTACTGTCGTCTGCTCATAATTTTGCGGAACGGCTTCTGGGTTCAGAATGTACATCGCATAGCCGTTCCATAAACTGGAACTGTTGTACAGTCCCACTGCAACCTGCATGACTGCGCCGTTTGACGCCATTACCGACATGATTATGTATACCGTCCCATCAGTAGTGCTGATGTTTGGGACCCTGAAAACTGATGTTACGTTGGTTACAGTTCTCCAGTCAACGCTGCCGTTTTTCAAAGACGCATTCTGGGGCACGACTATTCCGGTTGCCCAGGAACCACCACTATAGTTGGACCAGCCCGGGCCAATCGGCACTGTAATACCGACAACCACCAGAGATGACAGCACAAAGGCTGCAAAGAGCTGAACTCTCACGCATGATATGCTGTAACCTCTTAGGGCTTTGATTGCATGACTATTAGCGTGCATTGATAAAAGACCGCACCACTGGCATTAAATGCTGGGTTTACGTTAAAGCGGTAAACCCGTTATATCAAGAACCCGCAAAGCGTTTCCCAGCTGCCGTCCTTGAGCTGCCTTGAGCACCTGCTGAACCTTTCAGCAAGGACATTGCATCCATTTTGCTCGAGCTGTTTTTGCACCTCCGTCAGCAGCCCTTGGGCCCTGTTATCCCTGCTCAAACCATATAAAACACTCCTCCATGCATTGACCCTGATGCTTGACACCCAGTCTCTCGAAAGCAGCTCAAGGCTGCGGTTCAGGTGGACCTCAGACTCTGAAAAGTTTCCAGAAGCCATGAGCATGACTGCTCTGGCCAGCTCAACGCTGCCAAGCACATCCCTGTCTTCAATCGTGCCCAAGATTTTTTCAACTTCGCGCATGTCAGATGTCGCATCATCTATTTTCTTCATCTTGGCCTTGATTATTATCATTTCTGCCAGCGTGTAGACCTGCATGTACTTGAAACCGGAAAGCGCATACTGCTCCAGTGCAAGGTTCAGGTATTCCAGCGCTTCCTCGGGGCTGCTATACATCCCTATCACAGTATAAGCCATATGAAGGTAACAGTATCCCAGGAGTGATTTCAGTCCGAGCTTTTTCAGCTTCTCTGCCACATCCATTAAATCCTCTAATAAGCCGTCGAACTGGCCAAGCAGGAACCTGACATAATCAATATTGAGCCTGCTGACATAATACCCCCGCATTTCATGGTACTTAAGGTCTATCTTCATGCTTTTTTTCATGCCCCTGAGCGCGCTGCTGAGCTCTCCCTCTTCTAGGTCAGCCTCCGCTAAATTGTAGGTTATTCGTGAAATGACCAGGGGGTCAAGGCCCTTGACCCTCATGGCTTCGCGGTACATTTCCTTTGCCCGCTTGATTTCCCCCAGTTCCCTGTAAATTATCCCCAGGTTGTTCATAGCCAGCGCCCTTGCCCTTCCATCCATTGCTTCTTCAGCGCTCTTTATCGACTCCACCAGCTTTTCCTTTGCCGTTTCCATTCCCATGCTGAGTAGCCTCATGGTGCTCCCCTCAGCAAGCAAGAGCCATGCGGCAAGCCTTGCATTGTTTGTTGCAGGAAGGCGGTCAAGCATGCTGATCAGAACATCCCCGTATCCTTCGTCGACAAACGAGGCAAAATTACTCAGAACCTCAATTGCCATTTCATCTTCCCCGCCCATTATAAAATGGTACAGCGATTCCAGCTTATCCCCAGAACTGCCCTTCCGGTAATAGAACATGCCTGCCCTTTTATGCATCTCCTCCGCATTCTGAAGCTGGCTGTAAGCCACATCCCTGACCAGGGGATGCAGTTCAAATTCATTTCCTGATGTAGCTATGACCCCGATCTTTTCCATGGCCATTATAAAGTTGATGATGGAACCAATGCTGGTATGTTCGGTAACTGCCTGCACCGCTGGCAGCGTAATCTTCCCCCGGTAGACAGATATCGGGAGAAGTATGGAAAGTTCGTCACTGCTGAGGCTTTCAAATATCGTATCCTTTATGTAGTCGTCAGTTGCCGGATTCTGAACCGTGCATGCCAGTTTAATGAGAAGCGGATGGCCGTGTGTCCTGCCTATTATTTCCTGCGATGGCCCGGTGCCCCAGGGCTTTCATCAGCTCGGCTGATTCTTCTGCAGGCAGCCCTTCAATCTTTAGGTCCTGGGAATTGGGGAAGGGCAACTTATGCCTTGTTATCACGGTGCCATTTATGCCGCATTCAGCCATGGACTGGAGCAACTCATGTATGCCTCTGTCCATGCACCTGTGAAAATCATCAAAAATGTAAACCGCACTGCTCTTGGACATTTCATTGACTGCCGTTTCAAGCAGAGCCCTTCTATCCCCTATACCGCTGTTTATCAGGTCAAGCAGGCCGCTTCTGCCCTGCAAATTTAGGAAAACAGCCAGCTTGGTAAGCACGTATGAAAGGCTGTCAACCTGCTTCACTTCATGCCAGAAAACAGGAACGGTTGACCGGGAAGCGTACATGGATACAAGGGAAGTTTTTCCTATTCCCGGAATCCCCCATATAACCTTGATGCCCGGCGTGTTATGCAGAAACTCAAGATCCGCGACCCTGCCGACAAAGCTGGATATTTTTGGCATTTCAGAATTATAATAGGGTATTGCTATGCCAACCCTTTCATGTTCCCCCTCCCCGGTTTTCACCTCAACGCCGTTGGATGTAAAGGAAATAACTATTTTGTCGCTTTTCAGGCTGTACTGCCTGACATTTATGTAACCGTTGCTGGCCTCTATCCTGGCCCATTTTGCGTTAAGGAATCCAGCCTTTTTCAGCTTCTTCAACCTCTCAGAAATATGTGATTCATTTATACCCATTAGCTGGGACAGTCTTCTTGGATAGGAGGGGCCCGCTTTGAGCATGCACAGCAGCACTATGTTAACCTGGTCAGTAAGCATGGAAAGCGTGAACTTTCTATCATCTATGGCCCTATCTAGGCTTGACCTCAATTGGAGCAAAAACAATTATAAGTTACCTAAAAATATAACTGTGTTTTTTTAAATTATGAGTTATCTGGGTTTACAGATATAAGGTAAACCCAACTGTTATATTATTTTAGGCAAACCAACCGTGATGACAAAAATAAACGCCAAAAAGATTGGCTTGATCATACCTGTTATGCTAGTAATAGCAAGCGTTTTCATGGCTGGGGCTCCGGCAACTTTGTTCGCGCAGGGACCGCCGCGGCCATCAGCGCCCGTAATGTTGTACGTCAGCACAACCGGCAGCAACGTCACCGGAAACGGAAGTATGGCAAATCCCTATGCAACAATTCAGTATGCGGTAAATGCCGCACCGCCGCACGCGGTAATTGTTGTTGAACCTGGAACATACAACGAAATGGTGAACGTCACAAAATCGCTGACCATCGAATCGGTTAGTGGCCAGCCTTCCAATACAATAATAAATGCCACTGGACTAACATTTGGAATAATAGTTTCTGGTCCTACCACAATCGGAACAACAATAAACGGGTTCACTATATTTGGAGCTGCTAGCCACGGCATTTTTGTAGAAGACAGTTATAATGTAGTTATTGAACATAACACACTGGCCCACGACGGGGTGAACACCACTTTGACACAGGAGATACCTGAGGACAAGGCCATAGAACTGGTTGGCGTATCCAATTCAACAGTAGTCGGAAATACAGTAATTGACAGTCTGGGCGGTGGAATAGGAGTTTCAGATAACGGGCCCATTAACCCCGGGTATATTGGTAGCGGTATTCCAAGTGTAGCTTCTTATAACGTAATAAGCACTAATTGGATTATCAATACAGTAGGGGGATGTGGCATCGTAATATCCTCATATAATGCTGGAGAGGGCGTAATAGGAAATATAGTGACTGGCAATATTCTAGTTAGCGATTTTTCGAGCATAATAATTGCCGCTGACCTGCCCAACACGCAGGCACTCAACAACATCGTATCTTACAATACAATCCTTAATACTGGAGAGGCAGGGGTCGTAATACACAGTAACGCCCCAGGTGATGTGGTTGACAACAATATAATAATAGGCAACACTATTAGCGCAGATGGTGATCCCTTCTCTGTGCCCCATATTCCAATATATACTGGTATCCTTGTGGGAGGGGAAGGCCCAGTGCCTGTAAAGAATACAGTAATTTCTTCTAATACAATTGACAAGGAAACATACGGGGTAGCTGTTATCAATGGGATAGGAACACAGGTCTTATCTAATAATATTTTTACACAATCCGTAGAGATACCTGTAAATGGTACAACCGTAATTTCTTCAACTATAACACAAATAAATGGAAGCATCAGTAGCATGAGGTCATACATTAACAGCCTTTCATCTGAGCAAGGCCAGTTACTATCTACTTTGGATTCACTTCAATCTGCTGTGAGTTCACTCCAATCTTCAGCAGCAACAACCAGCCAGGTTAACTCCCTCTCGAGCAGCTTGGGAACCACTACTGATGTGGCTTACCTTTCACTTGTTGTTGCGGTAGTGCTTGGCATCATAGCTATTGCTCTGGCATTAAGAAGAAAATGATCGCAAAGTTTTTTTATTTTTATTTTGGTGATTTTTTAATTTGAATGATTATTTACCGGATAATTTCACGATAAGGGGGTCATTAAAGGTGGGCATCCCCATGCTTGTTGTCCCGGTCCTGCTCCTTGGGGCAGTCCTGGCTTCGCACAGCTTCCTGCTGCTTGATTACCTGCACGTAGGCAGCGGGCTCACATGGACCGGGATGGACCTTATATTGGGCCTGTTCTTTTCCAATGTGATGAAGGGGCTGAGCAATGAGCAGAGGGCCAGGGTGGCAATGAGGCTCACGCCGGTCATGCTGTTCTTTATGCCATCCCTCACATCAGTAACCGTCACTGCGGGAGTTTATCTTGCGATAGCGGATGGCTACTTCCACCCTATTAACAGAGTAATCATTGTGGTTCTGATACTGGTCAGCATCCTTTTCATAATAGGAATAGGCGTGTTCCTGCCGAACGAGGCGATGATTTACAGGGAACTGTTGCGCAGGGGTGACATGAAAAAGGTTGTCAGGCTGACAATGATGAACCTCAGGCTTTCCCTGCTCATGGTTATACTTCAGATAGTTGTGATACTGATGATGGCCCAGCTGGCAACGGGTGTGTTTATATGAGCTCAGAATTGAATTCGCTCAAAAGGGCAGGGGTGGTTTCCATTTTAGTTCAGGCCGCCGCTCTTGTTGGAGTGCTTGTTTATGACCATCTGCTCTTTATAGATTACTTGCATGTTCTCAGCGCCGCCATGTGGATGGGCAGCAATGTCTTCATGGGGGTAATATTGTACAGGCTGATAAGGACAATGCCGCAGGAGGACCAGCTTGATATAAGCAGGAGGCTACTGCCACTGACGCTGTACTTTCTGCCATCCATTTCGCTTACCACAGTAATAACGGGAGTTTTCCTACTGATAAAGGTTGAGGAGTTCGTGCCCTACGGCGTCAGGCTTGCCGTATATGCCATAGCCGCCATCCTACTGATAACCAGCTTTGCCGGTTATGTGCCAAACTCGCTTTACATTTACGGCGGATTCAGGGACGGCGGCTTTGATGCGGAAAAAATGGTCAGCAGGTCACTTTCAAACTTCAGGCTGTGCCTCTATCAGGCGGTGATTCAGATAGTGATGATAGGCATCATGGCGTACATAGTCAGCGTGCTGCTACCTTAGCGCGGGTTTACCTTTATTTCGTAAACCCATATTATAACTATATCTTGATATAATTCTTAATCATGAAAAAAGGCATCACGCTTGATTTGGACATTCCAATCATGATGGACGACGGGTTGGCCCTTATGGCCAACGCGTTCCTGCCATCGGGGAATGGCAAATACCCGGCGCTTGTTTCGATTGGCCCCTATGGCAAGGATCTGGTGTTCAGGGAATCTTACCCGGATGAATGGAACTACATGGTGCACAACTTCCCTGAAACTGTTGAGGGCACAAGCGGGGACTATGCGGTGTTTGAATCTATAGACCCTGAAATCTGGGTCAAGCAGGGTTATGCGGTATTGAGGGTTGATTCGCGGGGGTCCGGCCGTTCCCAGGGGTACCTTGACCCGCTGTCTATCAGGGAGGCGCTTGATGCTTATGCCTGTATTGAGTGGGTAGCCCGGCAGAAATGGAGCAATGGAAAGGTCGGCATGGCCGGGGCATCATATTATGCAATGATACAGTGGTCAACTGCCGCGCTCAACCCACCGCACCTGTCGGCTATATGTCCATGGGAGGGAGGCGCTGACCTGTACAGGGACGTGGTCTACCATGGCGGCATACCGTGTTATTCATTTGTCAGCATGTGGTATTCAAACCTTGTGCGAAACCCTCAGCATGGCATTGCGAAAGGCCAGCCGGCCATAAAGGGCGGACATGTGGCAGGCATGGGAGTTCCCGATGAAGAATCGCTGGAGAACAGCAGGGTAGACCTGGTAAGGGAAATTAAAGACCACAAGATGGATGACAAGTTTTATGATAGGAGCCCCGACCTCCGCAAAATAAGGGTGCCGTTGCTTTCATGCGGTAACTGGGGAAGTATGGGGCTTCACCTCAGGGGAAACACGGAGGGATTCATACTTGCATCGTCAAGGGAGAAGTGGCTGGAAATACACGGCGGGCCGCACTGGGTGACCTTTTACACCAGGTACGGCAGAAAATTGATGGCTGCTTTTTTCGACCATTACCTGAAGGGCATCGACAACGGATGGGAAAAGACGCCAAAGGTGTTGCTCTGGTTGAGGCATGCCACGGGAGATTACGAATTGCGCACTGGAAATAGCTGGCCGCTGGGAGGCACTGCAAGGCTCTACATAGGTTATAATTCGGGGCTGTACAGCGAAGCTCCAGCCAGGGATGGATATGCGGAATACAGGTCAGACAGCGAAGGCATAACGTTTATGACTTCCCCCTTGAAGGGCCCCATCTGGATCCTGGGCCCCGTCGTATCTGACCTCCATGTAAGCTCTTCGTGCACAGATGCAGACATCTTTGTGATTTTGAGGGTTTTCCAGCCGGACATGAAGGAGGTTACATTTTACGATTTCCTAGACCCGCACACGCCGGCTGGCGTGGGATGGCTCAGAGCCTCCCACAGGAGAGAAAAGCGGGGCATGACACTGCCGTGGAGGCCGTACCATTCACACACCAAAATTGAACCGCTCAAACCGGGCATAGTTTATAGAATAAGGGTAGAAGTTTCACCCACGGGCCTGCTGGTTCCTAGGGGTTACAGAATAGGGCTGTCTATCAGGGGCAGAGATTATGAATACGGCGGGGGGGAAGTAAAGTTCGGCCGCGTGGTGATGAGGGGGACCGGGCCGTTTTATCATGAAGCATTGGACAGAAATTATACGGTGAGGGTTCATTACGGGCCTCGGATGAGGTCATGTGTGATCCTGCCACTTGCTGACAATAGCTTAAGGGTAAGGAACGGTTATGGCTCCATGGTATCAGGCTACAGATTCCCCAGGCCGTTCTAAGGTGCAACTTTGTGCAAAATAGTTCAGCTTACAAAAAAAGGCTAGATAAACGTGTACATGCATTTCCTAAAAGTTTGGGCAATGTTTTTTATCATGCCACAATTTCATATTTTATGGACCATTATCTGTCCAGCGTTTCAAAGGTTAAAAGGGAACCGGTGCAGGTCAGCGGGTCAAGGGGAGCCTACATTCAGTGGCTAATAACAAAGGAAAACGGTGCGCACTATGCGGTTAGAAAGTTCACCCTTAACCCAAATGGGATAATTCCCATGCACACTCATAACTATCAGGAGACGGTGATTATAACAAAAGGCAACTGCCGGGTCTGCGTGGCTGGCCGTGCTTACGAACTGAAGGATGGTGATTACGTATTTATAGATGGCAGGGTGAAGCACGCGATACTGAACCACGGGGAGCAGCTGGAATTTTTCTGTGTAATTGATTATGCCGATGACATGAGCATAATGGCAACAAACGAGGAATGCGCATGAGTTCATGCCTCCGGCAGGCCCGGCCTTTACTTCAGCTTTATGGAGATCCCGCCTGAGGGAAGCTCCTCGGCGCCGTTCTT
>JBMFTE010000032.1:8257-9528 GCA_049967195.1 Nitrososphaeria archaeon | reverse complement strand
CGCGCCAATCATCAATCAAGCCTTGCCATGTTTAGCTAATTATTGGATGGTTTCTTGGCTAACGCTAAGTTTATAACTAAAAAAATTATATATAATAATGATGGAAAAAAGATCTGTTAGCCAAACGATTACGGCAGCAATTATTATAGTGATTATCGTGATTGTGGGGGTGGGTGGCTATTATTATTATAGCATAATATCGCATCCTGTAAAACCAGTGCCAAAGGTGACAGTTGTAAAGGTAGGCCTGTTGCTACCAGGCCCAACCAATGACCTTTCATGGAATGAAGCAGGTTATGTATCAACTCTGCAAATGGCCCAAGAGCTAAATGAATCTGGGCAGCCAACTGTAGTTTCAACAACAAGTGGGGTTTATACAACCTCAAGCATCACTCCTCCGATGCAGTCGTATGCATCATCAGGTTACAATCTGGTAATATATGTTGGATACCAGGGGCAGGTTTCTGCTGATTCATTAAATGCGACCTATCCAAACACCGGCTTTTTAATCGTCAATGGTTATGAGCACAAGGGTAATGTACAGATAGTTGTTCAGCGCGCAGGGCAGCTAGGGTTTATAATGGGTGCTGAGGCAGCACTCCTTGCTCCAAGGAACGGCAAAGTTGCAGACATAGCGGGGGAGAATGTAGGGCTGGAATCATGGATGGCTCAGGGGTTTAAGCTTGGGGTTCAGTATGTTAACCAGAACTTTAACAAGAGCGTAACACCCATGATTACCTTTGTAGGTAACTTTGATGACCCGGCGGCAGCAAAGGCTGCAGCCGCAACCGCGGTAACATCAGGGGCAAATGTACTCTGGTGCCAGGGTGACGGCATTACAGAAGGGGTTGCAGCAGCAGCAGTGGAATATAATGTTCCATTTCTATTCACTGAATACAACGCAACATCAGAGGCTCCAAACAACACTTATGGTGGAATATTGTTTACATATGCACCAGTGTTCAAGGCAGCTCTTGAGCAGTGGATGACCACACACACATGGCCATCATCTCCTTACTACATGACCTTCCAAAATGGCGGAGAGACATTCTGGATGTCCCCAAAGGTCCCAGCAAATGACTCAGCCATACTGAGCAACATTTACAAGGCAATGCTTTCATACAAGATACAGGTATATTACCTCGAGCCAAATGGCACTCTGGTATATTCTCCAATAACTCCACCGTACAGCAGCATAGCTCCAACACCGCAGTTAGTAAAGGTAGGCCTGTTGCTACCAGGCCCAACCAATGACCTTTCATGGAATGAAG
>JBMFTE010000032.1:0-8157 GCA_049967195.1 Nitrososphaeria archaeon | reverse complement strand
TTTCATACAAGATACAGGTATATTACCTCGAGCCAAATGGCACTCTGGTATATTCGCCGGTTACACCACCCTATAGCACTATATCGTAATGGTGAGAGCATGAACATATTAAAACCAAGTCAAATAATTTTATTTATTGTTTTAGGCTTATTTGTTAGTTCTGCTTCTTTTATATTTTTTAAGTTGTCTCCGATCGCAGGCTTGTCAACCCTCCTTTATCAGGGGTTTGGCACGCGTTATGGAATTATAGGCACCCTGCAGATGACCATCCCCTTGTTGATCATCGGGGTAGCTTTAACTGTGCCTTTTACTGCAAAATTTTGGAACATAGGTGCTCAGGGCCAGTTTATACTGGGTGAGATATTCGCCACTTGGATTGGTCTGACACTTGTCAGGGCGCTTCCCCCTGTTCTAGATATGCTTGTTGCAATCATATTTGGCTTTATTGGGGGCGCCATCTGGGCAATACCGCCAACTATAATGAAGCTTTACAGGGGGGCGAATGAGATCATTACAACTCTTATGATGAATTTTGTAGCAGTTTACCTGCTTCTCTGGCTAGTGTCAGGGCCAATGGAAGGTGCTCAGGCAAAGCTAGTTTTAGCTCCGGCTTCTGCCCCCATTCCAGTAAATTATATGCTGCCTACAATACCGGGCACAACCCTGTCATCAGGCATAATAATAGCCTTGATAATTGCAATATTCTTTTACTTCTTCCTTAGGTTCACAGATTTTGGTTATGAACTAAAGTTGATTGGCCAAAGTCAGGACGCCGCGGCTTATTCCGGCGTTAAAATCAAGCGAAACATCATGCTCTCAATGATTATAAGCGGCGGCATATCGGGGATTGCAGGTATGGTGATGGTTTTTGGTATCACTCAGACCCTTATCCCGCAATTCTTTAGTGATGTATCAACGAGCTTTGGATACGTTGGGATACCTGTTGCAATGATAGCATCCCTTAATCCAATATTAGTCATATTTGTGTCAATATTTTTAGGTGGAATCTTAAATGGTGCATATGTCATGGAAGCTATATATAGCGTGCCCATAGATGTTGTGATTTCCATATATGGGATAATAATGATATTTGCGCTGATTGGAGTAATGACTGATTTTAGGAGGATTTTTAGGAGGAGGAAAGTCAAATGAGTTCATCGTTAATAATCCTGCTTATTACTACAATACTTATAGGCATGATACCAAGGGCAATGCCGATATTTGCTGCGGCAATAGGTGAAACGGTTGACCAATCCGCGGGCGTGCTTAACTTGGGCGTCGAAGGAATGATGCTCATGGGGGCAGTGATCGGGCTGCTGGTCGATTACTATACGCACAACATATTATTGGCTTTTTTGGCAGCAGGATTTATAGGACTGGCCTTTTCAGTGATTCACGGCATAGTAACTATAACAATGAGGCTTGATCAAACTACCAGCGGCACCGCGCTCTGGTTCATAGGCTGGGGCATATCTGGGGTAATTTACGCCTCGATTTTCGGGATATCATCAACCCCACCAACAATTTTGACTTTAAGGGGGGTTTACATTCCATATTTATCAAGCATACCGTTTTTCGGGAAGTTCATTTTCGGGGAGGACCCGATGGCCTACATTTTGATAGTTCTGTTGATAGTTGTTCAGTATTTCCTTTTCCACACGAAGCAGGGGCTTAACCTCAGGACTGTGGGCAATGACCCTAGAGTTGCAGAAATAATGGGCGTCAATCCTATCCGTTACAGATATGCCGCTTTACTTTTCGGTGGCTTTATGGCAGGAATTGGGGGAGCATATTTAACATTGGTAGTTGTAGGTTCATTCTACTTTGACATGACAGCAGGCATAGGATTTATAGCTGTGGCACTGGTGTACTTTGGAAAATGGAATCCATGGAGGGTGTTCGCGGGAACTTTGATATTCGGTGCAGTTTATGTGTTTTACCTTATGATGGAAAGCATTTACCCGGCAATACCATATGACTTTTACCAGATGCTACCTTACCTTGCGACCTTGGTCATGATACTTGTCATAGGAGCCAAGGCCAGGGCACCAACTGCTCTTACATTGCCATACATAAAGGAGGGATAAAAGTTGGATAAAGCTGAACCGACAATAAGGATGCAGGGCATAGTGAAAACTTTTCCGGGAGTCGTTGCAAATGACGGCGTTGACTTTGACATATATCCCAAAGAAATTCATGCACTCCTGGGTGAAAACGGTGCCGGAAAAACAACTCTCATGAACATCCTGTACGGCCTTTATAAGGCAGATGCAGGAAGCATCTTTGTCAATGGAAAGAAAGTCAGTATCAAGAATTCACTTGATGCACAGAAGCTGGGAATTGGAATGGTTCACCAGCACTTTTCACTGATCCCATCCTTTACTGTTCTTGAAAACATATCCATAGGGCTGAAGGACATAAGGGTCAGGCTGAATTTAAGCGAAATAAGGAGCAGGCTTGAAAAGGTTATGGTTGAACACAAGATTTCAATAGATCTCGACAAAAAGGTTGAAGAATTAAGCGTGGGCGAGATGCAGAGGGTGGAAATACTCAAGCTGCTGTTCAGGGGAGCCAACGTGCTCATATTGGATGAGCCCACAAGCTCACTAACTCCCCAGGAAGTTGAGGTCCTGTTTACCAGTCTGAGGAGTCTGGTAAAGGAAGGCAGAAGCGTTGTCATAATAACTCATAAGCTTTATGAAGTATTTGAAATTTCTGACAGGATCACGGTGCTAAAGCAGGGAAAGGTTACCTTTAACGGGCTGACTGCAAAAACAACGCAGGACGAAGTTGTTGAAGCAATGATTGGCAGGGGTGTAAACATAGCTGAGCTTCCGCGTGAAAGCAAAAAATATAATGGATCAATGAAAGTTGAGGGTCTATGCTTATATGACAACAAAAGGGCGCCGATTTTAAATAACATAACATTTGAGCTCAAAATGGGTGAAATAATAGGGATAGCTGCAGTTGCGGGCAATGGGGAAAAGGAACTTATCGAATCAATTTTTGGGATGAGGAAAATCAGCGACGGAAAGATATACATGAATAATGTGCAGATAGAAGGCATGTCAATAAAGGGCAGGGTGGAAAGGGGGCTGGGCTATATGCCTGAGGAGAGGTTGACGAGGGGAATTGCTGCTGGCCTAGCACTCTCGCTGAACAGCGTGCTACATGATCACTGGCACGATCCGTATCTGAAAAAGATCATCCTAAATGAAAAGGAAACAAAGAATTTCGCCAAAAGGATAATCAGCGAGTTCAATGTCAATGCTAGGTCAGAAAAGGTGCTTGCCAAGAACCTTTCCGGCGGAAACATTCAGAAATTTATTGTCGGCCGGGAACTACTGAGGCAGGCCAAGTACATTCTTGCTGTAAATCCAACTGCAGGCCTTGACATCGGTGCAACGGAAAACGTGAGGAAGGCGCTCATGGAGTTCAGGAATGTTGGAGGCGGGGTGCTACTTTACTCAGAGGACCTTGATGAGCTGCTTGAATTGAGCGACAGGATCATGGTGATGTACAGGGGACGCATTGTCGGCACATTTGAAAGAAAGGATTTTGACAAGCTAAAGATAGGGGCGCTGATGCTGGGAAAGGGTATCAGTTGAGCAGGATGTTCTGGTTATAAAGCACTATCCTCGTATTGTTGCCAATGTATTCATTAAATGTAGTTCCATTCAGCAGATAGCCGGTGCTTGAAGAATATATAAAAACATTGTTTTGAATTTCAGTTTCCGTCCGGTTATAGTATACTAGCACTTCCCTTCCATTTGAAACGGAAACAACCTTAAACGGTTCATTGCTCAAAAGCAAAACAGTGTCACCAACCTTGTACTGCTTAAAAAGCACAATCGGCTCATAGTAAATGCCGCCGAACGTTATGTTATACTGGGGAGTTGTCAGATAATGCGCCCCTATGACGAGCCTGCTTGACGTGTTTATGGTTATGACATAGCTCCTCAGCGTTTTATAGGCAATTATGCGCATTGTATTGTTATGGATGCCGAGTAGCTGGTATGACCAGTATTCGGTGTAATTTATCTTGGTGCCGTTCATGTTGTCATTTGTTATATATTCGTATTTCAGCGTAACCTTATAACTCCTTTGTGAGCCTAAATAGAGGGAAAATGATGCCAATATTACAACTGCCAGGACAACTGCAACAATTAGCGCCTTTTTCATAGAAACCACGATAATAGCTGCGTTAATAAATCTTTTACGTTGCGCGTTTTGAGATTTTTCTGATCATTTTTTCAGAAACAAGCGGTTCATGGTATCCCGCTTGAAGCAGCAGCAGCCTGAAAGCATACACTCCTGCAGCGGAAAGCGCCAGACCAGCCATCATAAAATACAGGGTGAATTGAATCAATACCAGTGATGCAAGGTCAGCTGCTAAAGGCAGGATTGTGCCCGCGTACAATACCGTGAGCATGCCTCTTTCACTGGTAATCTTCCTGTATGATGCCTCAACGGCCCTGGATTGGGCACGGCCTAGGTGATGCAGGTAAATGTACAGTGATATGGCCAGTATGAGTTCAATCGAAAATGACGTATATAGAACTGTGGCAAGCTGTGCAGGCTGGAGCGCAGATACAAGCATGGCATCTGCTGATATTCCACCGGCTATGGTGTAAATCGTCGTAACAGTTGCCGTGCCGGCACTTTTCCACAGGGTAATGTCCTTCACATCCTTAAGGAGCATCACGGGATATACGAGGACAAGGGCCGCCACGGGCAGTTCAAGTATTTCAAACATGGCAAGCAGAACGTAAAATCCTAGGGTGTATGCCACAAGCATTATAACCCATATCAGCAGGAATGCTGCATTGAATATTGCTCCCCGTGCCATCCAGGAAGTCCTGTAGTTCGTTATCGACCTCCAGAAATTTCTGGGGCTACCAAGCTCTGAAAGCAGGACAATCAGGCCAAGCACCACTAGGGCGGGGCCCGCAAATAGTATGGCAGGATTTGTTAAAAACAGCATGCGGTATGCCAGGTACATTGAAGAGCCCGTTCCGCTCAGCAGGAAATCCAGCGCAACCCTCCACCCAAATTCGTTCTGGTTAAATGGTTCCATCATGATCACCAGATATAGTACACGGAAGCATTAAAGCCCTCCTCCTCCTTAAGGGGCTTTGCTTTGCCCGTATATACAAGCTCATGCACCATGCTGTTTTTATCATCCAGGTTTCCGAATATCCTTGCCTCATACGGGCAGGCCTGAACACATGCCGGATTTTCACCCTCCCTCACCCTGTCAATGCAGAAATCGCATTTTTCAACCGTGCCCTTCCTTTTGTCTTCTTCGTCCATCCTCGGCAGATCAGCTGGCCTGCCTGAATCATCATAGAAGAACCTTGCCATGTACGGGCATGCAACGGCGCAGTACTTGCAGCCCATGCACTTGTCCTTGTCTATGAGCACTATCCCCTCCTCAGTCCTGAATGTGGCTCCGGTGGGACACACTTTCAGGCATTCGGGATTTTCGCACTGCATGCAGAGCAGTGGCAGGTAAAACTTGCTCACGTCGGGGAAGCTGCCAGTTTCAATTTCCATCACCCTGCCATATTTGACGCCAAACCCCGTGGCATTGTCTATCTTGCATGCGGCCGTGCATGCATTGCAGCCAACGCACTTTGTCAGGTCAATGACCATCGCATACTTCATGGCTTTTCCCTCCTTACATTGCAGAGAAGCCCCCTCAGCGTTGTGCTCCCCATTCCCGCGGAGCACGCCCTGTAATCCGTAAGCCTGTTGTCGTTCGCCTCATCCGGCCATCCGTGCTGCACCGCCACAACCTTCGGGTGTATTCCCTGTGTCAGCTTTGCCCTCATGACCACATATCCCCTCCTCGTTTCCACCCTCACCATGTCCCCGTCAGAGATTCCAAGCTCCGCTGCCGTGTTGCTGTTTATCTCGGCTACCGGTTCAGGATATATGTCCCTGAGGGCGGGTATGTTCCGCTGTGCCGTATGGAAGTACGTTGAAACCCTCCTGCCAGTTGTCAGCACAAACGGAAAGCTTGCCGCGACCTCAGGCGTGCTGTATGGACTTTCAAACGGCTCAGTGTAGAATGGCAGCGGGTCAAAGCCCCAGTCCTTCAGTCTCTGGGAATAGAGCTCAATCTTACGTGACGGTGTGCTGAATCCACCCTTAAGCCTGGATCCTACGTTCGGCTCATGGTATATTATTCCCCCTTTAATCTTTAATTCCTCAAACGTCATCCCGGTTGGGGCCAGTATGTAGTCAAGGTAATCCCGCTCCGAGTTCCAGAACCCCTTAAGGCCCATTCTCTTTGCAAGCTCGATCATTATCCATGTATCAGATTGAGCCTCTCCCACACTTGTAACCTTCTGCCTGATCCTCAGATGCCCGTTTGTGGCCTGGGCTGAATCGGCAAGCCCGTCATATTCCAGCCAGCTTGCTACAGGAAGAACTATGTCTGCAAGCTCGGCCGTCTTTGACAGGAACAGGTCGGCTACAGCCAGAAAGTCAACTTTCTTAAGGGCCTCAAGGGCCATGTTGGAGTTTGCAATTGAGAGCCTGGGGTTGCCGCCCATTATGAACATTGCCCTGATCTGATAAGGTTTACCGGTCATTATAGTATCTAGTATTGTCGGATAGTGGGCCATGGGGAAGTTGATCTTTAAGTATCTGCTCAGCAGAGGATACTTGTCAGCGCCAAGCCTCTTCCTGTCAAGCTCCTCAGGCAGGTCCTCAATCATTATGAAATCGTTGGAATCAACGTTCACCTGCCCCGCGGTTTCCGGGAAAATGTTTCCTCCCCTGACATCAGCGTTTCCTGTAACCGCGGATATTATCGACACCGCCCTCCCGAGCTGCACCGTGTCAACAATTTCGTCAAACGTTGCGGATATAGCTATGGAGGAAGGCCTATTGACTGCAAACAGCCGTGCGGCTTCAATTATCCTTTCAGCCGGTATCCACGTTATTTCGGATACTTTTTCGGGCGTGTATTCTGAGACCCTCGCTTTCAGTTCATCAAACCCGACCGTGTAAGCCCTGACATAATCTTCATCATATAACTTTTCGCTGATTATCACATTGAGCATGCCAAGGGCAAGCGCAACATCGGTCCCGGGCCTCACCGGAAGCCATATGTCTGCCTTTGAAGCCATGTTGCTGACGACCGGGTCCACAACAATCAGCTTTGCCCCCCTGCCCTTTGCCTGCATTATTTTTCTGGCCTTTGGCGCCCACGTCGCCGGGGGGTCTGCGCCCCACACCATTACCGTATTTGAATTTTCGGCATCAGGCCATTCC
Source organism: Nitrososphaeria archaeon (assembly GCA_049967195.1). Taxonomy (GTDB): domain Archaea; phylum Thermoproteota; class Nitrososphaeria; order Conexivisphaerales; family UBA164; genus KM4347-05. The sequence goes on along the minus strand of JBMFTE010000032.1, from coordinate 873 downwards.
AGGGCTATCCCCCCGAAAGTCAGCTGCTGGGCAAAGCTCCTGGGCGTGAAGCACTGTGCTCCCCCGGATTCGGTCCAGTTTGGGGTTCCGAATGAATTGGCAAACCTATTGAACAGCCTTATCCAGGATCCCCTGTTAGTGCCCCTTGCCATGACAACGGCTTCCGGGCCGTATCTGCTCTTCACCTCAAGCAATTGGCTGGATATTTCATCCAGGGCTTTATCCCACGTAACTCTCTTCCACCTTCCAGAGCCCCTAGGGCCTTCCCTTGCCATAGGATACTTTAACCTGCCGGGATGGTACAGAAGCTGGACCGATGCAATTGACTTGGGGCATATTGAGCCCTTGCTCATCGGGTCATCCCTGTCAGGCATTATCTGCACAACTCTGCCGTCTACAACCTTCACTAATACACCGCACTGGTTATGGCCGCATATTGAGCATGTGGTCTTAACGTATTTAACATCAGGCATATAATTCTATAAAGGAATGATTATAAAAATGTTGGTGCCGTTCTGCCAGCAATCACGCTTTTTGCAATGGCCACATCAACCGGTTCTGTCAGAACTTCATCCAGCTATCATGACAATTATCCTGAACAGCTTGTTTTGAGTGCATTACAGCTCCCACAGTTGCATGGGTAACAGCATTTCACATCACGCTGATATATTTCTTAGTACAGATGGCGCTTATTTTTATAGTCTGAGCCAGTAATTAAGCAAGAAAATATTGGCATGTTATTAAACGGTAAGTGAACTACGCCCAGCTAAAGCTGGACGCTTCCCGCTTCATCGATGAGGCTCGCAGTCACGTGCGGGATAGGTATTCCAGCATGGCCGCGGTGGTTTTGTGGTCAATAAAAATTAAATAATG
>JBMFTE010000031.1:0-10164 GCA_049967195.1 Nitrososphaeria archaeon | reverse complement strand
CTTTATCGCAATGTTTGCTACATTGTAGCAGTTGCGATGGAGTTACAAAAAAATACATTATCTTTAAGCGGGCTGGTCCACGTCAGAACCACATTGGCCCTGGCATGGCTGGCTGTGCAAGTTCATATTTGCCGTCTTCCTTCTTCTTTAACGTTCCTCTGGCTACCCAGAAATCCAGCACCGGTTCAAGCGAGTATGTGATCTGGATTCCTGTGAACTTGTTTATGTAGTCCTTTATTTCAGATTCTGCCTTCGGGCCCCCAGCCAGAGCTGCATATATCAGCCGCCCTGTGCCCCGTGGCATTCCAGAAAGACCAAACCCGTATCCAAATCCCATGCCAAAGCCTTGCCCGTAACCAAATCCTTGCCCGTGACGCCCTCCTCCACATCCACCATTTCTATACATATCGAATCACCGATATTACCTTTGTTAAGCGCCATATATAAGCATATCGGAAAAACGATATTATGCTTCATTGCTGCACATGAACAAAAAATAATAAGGGCGTTGACGGGCCCGGCGGGATTCGAACCCGCGACCTCTGGCTTCGGAGGCCGGCGCTCTATCCATGCTGAGCTACGGGCCCACGGTATCGAGCTGGCCTACATATCCATCGAGGTCATTTACGAAGCTAATTAACTTATTTATTGGAACTATGGGTATGCCGTCAACCTGTAACTCGCCGATCTCATAAAGGGTGACTATAACAGCTATTCCTGTTACCCCCCTGAAAGATTCCACGGCAAGCCTGACCCTGCTTTTCTGCATTTGGGCAGCACGGCTCAGCATGGACATGCTCATTCTCTTCCAGTGTTTGCAATCTATACCTATAAGGTACCTTTCGTTGTGTGCAAGCACGTCTATTTCCTTCCTTTTTATCCTGCAGTTTAAAAGCACCTCAAAGCCGTTCCTTTCCATTATCAGCGCTGCTAACTTTTCAAACTCGTCCCATGCAAGGATTTTTCCCAACCCCTGCAGCGTTAAATTGCTGTTCATAATGAATTCCTGCTTTGCGGGCGCCACCTTCTCGAGCGCCTCAATAAATTGTTCATTAAAGCTTTTTTGCCATGACATAGGCGTTTTCGCCATCGCTGTAGTAGTACGGTATAGTTCTTATTATTGAAAATCCCAGTTTTTTATAAAGCTTCAGCGCCGGCTCGTTACTGACCCTGACCTCAAGGTATATTTCGCTGCACCCCTTTTCTTTCATCTTATTCATCGATCCCTGTAGCAGAGCCGTGCCCAGTCCCTTGTTTCTGTGCTCTTCGACCACCGCTATTGAAACCACGTGGCCCTTTTTAACAAAGTTAAAACCGAAGTTTGACAGGCCGCGTTCCAGCCTGTTCATTTCATACCCCACAACCTTACCGTTAAGCTTGATAACAAGAAACCCATCAGGGAAGTTGTCGTATATTTCCCTGTAAAATTCCTGGGTGTAATGCTCGGGCAATGTTGTTTCATTAACGCCCATAACTTCCCAGATGTCATCTTCAATTGCTTCTAGCAACAAATACGGTCCTATAGCTTGCTGCATTTTATTAACTTATAACTTCCTTTTATATAATCATTTACTGACCATAAAGCCATAGCGTAAAAGCGATGGTTTTGTAATCAATAAAAATGCTCCAGTTTACAGTTTATTACGTTCATACCCGAACAGCCATCCGGTAACCCCCTCGTCAACAACATAAATCTCATCTATGCCATAACGCGCCAGGATGTTTGCGGCTTCAGTCGACCTCCTGTTGGTCCTGCAGATGCAGATTATCCTGGAGAAATTGGCAAGATAGTTCAGCCTTTCTGTTATGCTTTTGAGGGGGATGTTCACTATGTTTTGCCCATCAACCCGGTAAAGCTCAAACTCCTCAGGCTCTCGAACATCCACCATTATGGTAGCTCCTGCTTTCAGCATTTCCTGTGCCTCCTGCTTTGATATCTGCCTTATCTGCATGCTGTGAAACTGGTTGAAAGTTATTTTAGTATTTATGTTAAATTTTTTTCAAATTTTTGAATTAAATAATGTAAGATTTTGATGACCTGATCATGCTCTCGTTGATGCTGCGCAGATATTCTCTGCCTATTTTGTTTTCTGCCCTGTTCCAGTAAACCGCAGGCCTGATTGCAGCCGCATGGGCCTTTACCGTTTCTGCGTTATTCAGCATGTCCTGCATAATTTGTTCAAGCACATGGTTCATTTTATACCTGGGCCTAAATCCCAGCTGCCTGAGCACCCTGTGAGAAACCCTGTAATTATGCCTCTGCTTCTCCACGCGGGGGTCTTCAACCCTTTCATATTCAGGGTTAAAACCGTACTTTCTGGCTATTCTTTCAGCCTTTTTTGCAAGCTCAATTGTGCTGTGTATTTCCTCCATCTGGTTTACAACCCTGTATTCCCCCTCATCAGCCGGTTTCTGACCGAGCATGAAGAGGCAGTCTATGCTGTCCTGGAGTGACAGAAAGCCCCTTTTCATCAATCCAGTTCCATAAATCAATATCCTGTTAAATGCTATTATCTGGGCAAAGTACTTGTTCATTACAGTGCCCCATACGCCGTCGAAGTCCAGTCGCGTGTTTAGCTCCCCATTTACCAGATCTTCAGTTCTGCTTCCATATACAACCCCTTGCTGCACATCGGTGGCCCTGATCTTCCACACCTTGTTGGCAAATATCAGGTTATAAGTGTCAAACACCTTGCTCACATGATACCAGGACCCTGGGTCGCGAGGGACCATTATCCTGTGGCTCTTACCCCTGTGCTTTACATTCATCCATCCTTCCTCAATTTTGTACGTCGGGGTGCCATATTCCCCCATGGTACCCATTTTGACCACATGCGCTTTTGGGCTGTGGTTCTTGAGCGCAAACATCAGATTAAGGTTCGTGAGCACGTTGTTCACCTCCGTGTAGGCTGCGTGTTCCCTGTCAATCATTGAATACGGAGCGCTTCTCTGCTGTGCCAAGTGATACACTGTATCTGGCATGTACTTGCCCACAAGGTCGTCGACGAAATCCCCGTCTGTCAGATCTCCCTCGATTATTTTCAGGTTATTTTTTCCGTATTCCTTCCTGTAGGCCTGCACCCTCTGCTCAGGAGAGCCTATCGGCAGGGCCGTCGTGCCGCCGACTTCTTCAACCAGCTTCCTTGTAACCAAATTGTCCACGCCCACAACTTGCTCGTCCAGCTCCCTTGCAAGCCTCACTGAAAGGGGCCAGCCAATATAGCCATCTGCCCCTAATACAAATACTGTCAATTTGCCTATCTATTACAAATGTAGTTAATAAGCTTTTACACGGAACTGTTGTTCAAAGCATAGCCATATACCTGAAGGGAGCCTGGCTTTACGTTGGGGTTTATCAGGATTGCCCTTCCTCCTACCGCAGGCAATTTGCCCCTGAGCTTTATCCTGCCCTGATCCATATCGCCCATTACTTTCATTCCACAACATATTACGTGCAGTTCCTTTGTCTCCGGCGCCCACTTGAACTTTTCAGGCGCGCCAAGCTCATCAATTAATGGCAGACCAGGCTTGATGAGTCCATATGTTCCTGAAAGCGCGTTCAGGTCAGCGTTCCTTATTGCAAGCCCGACCCTGACGCCGGGGCCTACAGAAGGCTGATCCTCGTCCAGCACCTGAATGCTCTTTATGTCTATTTCAGCATTTGAAGGCAATGCAATGAGCTTGTCGTGAACATAGATTTCTGTTCCCGAAAATCCCAGCATAACAGTGCCAACCCCTTTGACATTGAACACCCTGTCTATGAATGTAATGCCGCTGTCTTTGGGTTTCAGGTCAAGCTCCTTAAAATCTGACAGCATTTTGGAGATGTTCATGGACTCAAACATCTTCTTGAACGTTTCAGGGTCCTGGGATACCACGATTCCGCTTATCCCGGAAGCTTCTGCCAGCAGGGCAAGCTCAGCTTCCACTCTGCCAACCCCATTTACAAACAGGTAAAAGGTGGAAGAAACCGAGATGTCCCTTGCATCGTCAAGCACCTTTAAGGGGTCAGGGACAAGCACCGACCTTAAACTGTCGCCGAGTTTCCTGTAGAATATTCCACTCTCGACACGCTTGCCCAGAGCTGAGGCATACCTTTCCGATACACTCATGTCCGGTGACATTACCGTTGAAATTGATCCTGTCAGCACACTGAAAATCTGATGCCCTATTTTTAAAAGGGTTTCCATTCCGTGCAAACATGGTTGCAAAATGCTTTTTAGAACCGGCTTGTAAGGCATAACATTGAACCGGGCAGCGCTGATTTCAGTGGCTTTAGGGATCGTTGTGGCAGTTGTGATGTATGCCATGCCCCAGGGGGCTGGCGGCACTTCGTTTCTGAAGGAACTGATATACATAATCCCTGCGTGGGCAGCGTATGAGGTTTCAGTAGGGGGGCCCGCCATGATCTTTGCCCTTATGGCCCTTGAAAGCGCTTCGCTTCCTATTCCCAGCGAGGTTATACTGCCACTCTCGGGGTTCCTGATAGCACAGGGGAAAATGGAGCTTGTGCCGGTATTTATCTCATCCCTTGCAGGGTCAATGGTCGGTTCGCTTGCCGATTATTACATTGGATACATTATTGGAATAGAAGCCATATATAAAAAATCATGGATAAGCTCTAAATCACTGATGACAGCCACATCCTGGTTCAACAGATATGGAGCGTGGGCAGTGACATTCAGCAGGATGCTTGCTGGTGCAAGGACACTCATTTCATTCCCGGCAGGTGCTTTTAAAATGGAAATAAAGAGGTTTTCGCTCTATACATTAGTTGGGTCGGCCCTTTGGAGCGGTGTACTTGTTTACCTGGGGATGGTTCTCGGCTCACACTGGTCGTCTGTTGAAAGTATTCTGAACAGGACCGTTGTTCCATTGGGTGTTGGCTTTATTGTCGCGCTGGCGTTCTACCTCATTTATGGCCTGCTGCATTCCTCCAAATGACCTGTCACTTTTCCCGCCAGTGCATAAATTTCCTTGCCAGCAGAAAATAAACCACCGTTTCTGCCAGCAGTATTGCGGCCATCGACATCTGCAATGGCTGCAACCCGATTACTCCCTGCATCAGCACCGAGGCAGGAGTAGCTGGTGATATAGCAAGCAGGTATATGGCATATTTAGGCAGGTACGTGTACGGATAGAATATTGGGGGAATTATTGTAAGAACTATGGAAAGTATGGATGTTATTCCCCAGACGTTGCGTATGTGAGTCAGGAAACCGGCTATAATAAACGAGATCGAGGTTGTGGCCACTAACATGCAGATTATTGCAAAAAGCAGCACAACGGATGAAATGGGGTTAAATATCCTGTAGATGTAACCCATGACCGCATAAATGAAGAGGCCTGGCAACGAAAATACCAGGTAACTGAGCATTATGCCAATCATATAGTCAGATGAAGATATTGTTGTTGCTACAAACAGGTCCTGGATCTTCAGTTCCAGCCGGAGAAAGGCGGCATCTCCGGCGCTGGACAGGGCGTTTGAAGAAACCATTGAGATAAACCCGCCAACAATTGCATAGGGCAAAAGGGCCCCCCTGCTCAGCATATAAACCAAAAAAAGCATGGTAAGTGGCAGGCTCAGCGAAGCTACGATATATGAAGGACCCCTTGTAATCGTTGAGAATCCATAATACCAGCCCATGGAAAGTATGTACCTAAGATTCAATTTGAACACCGTATTTCACAAACAGGTCTTCCAGTGTTACCTGCTTAACTGAATAACCCTTCTTAATATAATCAGTTGCACTATCAGTATCTGCATAAGAAATGTAGGTGTTGCCTATCTTCGTCCATCCCCGAATTGGCTGAGTTGATTCAACCCTAATTTTGCCTTCAAAATCCCTGAGGAGTTCACTTATCGCACCCTTCTTTATGATCATCCCATTATCCATGAACACCACTTCATCTGAGAGGGCCATTGCCTCCTCCATGTAGTGTGTAGTTAAAAGAATTTCTGAGCTGAGTTCCTTTATAGCTGACCAGACCTCCAGCCTTGAAACGGGGTCAAGGCCGGTTGTTGGTTCGTCGAGAAAAACGGTATCTGCACCTGCAGCTATAGCCATTGCTACAAACAGCTTCCGCTTCATTCCACCCGAAAGGGTGTCAGTTGGCCTGTTCCTGAATTCCCAGAGTTCAAGCTTTTTTAACGCAGACGCAGACACTTCAGAGGCCTCTTTAAATGACATCCCCCTTGCCGAGAGGTAAATTTTCAGGTGTTCAAGAGGGGTAAGCAAGCCTATGGGCCTTCCCTCCTGTGGTATGCTTACTAGGCTTTGCCTGATCCTGTGCTGTTCATTGAATATGTCCATGCCGTTGATGCTTGCGGACCCTGATGTGGGAATGAGCTGAGTTGAAAGTATGCGCATCAGGGTGGTCTTTCCTGCACCATTCCTCCCTATTATGGATGTTACCCTGCCTTTAAATGAAGCTGACACATCATTTAATGCAACCTGCCCGTTTTCGTATACTTTCTTCAGCCCATGCAGTTCTATCATGTACTAGCTAACCAAATACGTATAGAAAATGTTTGCTCAGGATCACTTTTGACGGCACCAGTGAAGCTATGCTCTACCATCAGAGCGTAAAACAAAAAACACAATATGGCAAAGCATGAAAATATCGGAGCCACCATGGCTTTTTTAATATACATTTATAAGCTACCGTTTGTATATTAATTATAAACAATAATGAACTATGATTCTTTTGAAAGTATGGGGGAGTTGTACGATTATATTACTGCATTTTCTGAGGTGATAAGGGTCGGGGTTTACGATTCAAGGCTGGCAAGGAGCTTCTCTGCGGCACTTACCAATGCCGGCATAAATCTTAGCGAAAAGAACCTGAAAACAATTTACTCCAGCTGCAGAAGAAAATATATTAAACTAATGAGGGGGGAGGACGTGAACCTGGACACGGAAAAGGATTCAGGGTTCCTGGAGTTCTTCCTCCTTTCCTACCTGACGCTGATAGACACCTTTTTTGTAGAAAATCAGGTGAAAAATTTCAAGCATCTAGATTTTTGAGAGTAATATCCTAGCAAATTCACTCATTTCGTTTTTATCCTTCATATATATGCTGTCAAAAATGACCGGCGTGACACCCGCCCTTTGGATTGAATCGGCTAGGCCTGCATCACTTTTGTCAATTACCATTTTATCTATAAATCCATGGTAAAGCATGGCAACGCCGCGGGGGCTTGGTTCGAACCCAAGGTCGCCCATCATTTTATTTGCCGGTCCCTTAAATGCCGCATTGCCCCTAAGTGGAGAAATTGCTATCCTGGGGCCCTTGAAGCCCCTTATGGCATCCCTTATCCCTTTTACGGAAAGTATGGGGTAAATGCTCGCAAGCGGGTTGCTGGGGGCTATTACCAGCACATCTGATTTTTTGATTGCATCAATGGCTTCAGACGAAGCTGTGGCCCTTTCAGAGCCCCTGATATGGATGCTTTCCAGCCTGCCACCAATTCTCTTGACAAAATACTCTTCAAATGTAAGCTCGCTGCCATTTATCTTAACCATTGTGGTCAGCCTCTCGTTGCTTGGGGGGTATATTTTTATCCCAACCCTGCTGAGGTCAGTAATTTCCTTGAAGGCTTCAGAAAGCGTTTTGCCCTGTTTAAGGAGGAACGAGCGCAGGACATGCATTGCCAGGTCCCTGTCCCCCAGCGCAATGTACGGCCTTGAGGAATACCTGCCAAGCCAGTCAAAGAAGTTAAATGTGTCATCCTTGATCCCCCAGTTCCGGTCAAAGTCAAATGCACCCATTAGTGAGTAAAGCACTGAATCAAAATCTGGTGAAACATAAAGCCCGAGGACGTCTTCGTCGTCTGCAGTATTTACTACTACATCGAAGTCTGCGCCTGCGCTTTTAAAGCCATATGCCATCTTTGCGCCGGCGGTACCGCCAGACATAAGGGTGATTTTCATGAACTGACTAAAAAGCCCGCAGATATAAGCGCTACCTTAAACCATTCGTAATGGTTAAATGCACCTGCTGGAGAATTACAACCATGGATGAAATTAAGGTGGAGGAGGCTGTTAGAAGGCATTTTAAGGTAGTAGATTTTTACAGGCTTGAAGATGGGTTTGAGTACGTTGTAAATGCGGATCATGTGAGCCAGGCATTCGTTTCACTTTATCGTGATATTCAGGGAACCGGAGGTTTACCCAGGCTCAGGCAGTCAGGCAGAAACTATTCGTTAACTGTATCTCCAGCCCCCAAGGAAGGAACTTCAAGGCTGAAGCCTGCGCTTCTTGCTGCATCAGTTGCTGTCCTGATGGTATATAGCTACTTTCAGGTTGGGGATTCATACAGGCTGTTGCTGCTTTTTTCGCTGCCAGTGCTTTCGCTTCTAGCACTCCATGAAACAGGAAGGATTGTGGCGAACAGGAGGTGGGGACCTGGCGGCTTTTCATATATGATACCCGGCATTCCAGCCATAGTGCCATTTATGGGCTTTATAACTTCACCTCGTGCCTTCCCAGTTAACAGGGACCAGCAGTTTGACATAGGCTTTATCAGCATAATTCTGGCACTGATTTCAGTTATCCCCTATATCCTGCTTGGTAACTTTCTCTCACTGGCCTCAATATCAAAGCCCGGTATAACCATCATGTCCTACCTGATAGGACAGTACATTAATTTTGGAAACCCGCTGATTTCCGGTTCACTGTTCGCGTTTACAATAACATTTGTAAATTTTCTTCCAACATGGCAGCTTGACGGTGGGCTGATGGTTGATAGCGTAAGAAGCAGGAGCCTCGGAATGGACCTTCTCAGCGTAATGCTGATGTCTCTCATGGGTTTTTTTGTATTTGCGCTAATTATAATCTTTGCACAGGGGTCGATGGGTTTGACAAATCCGCTCGATACAGTTACACCTCTATCAAGGAGCAGGAAGAACCTTTACTATGCGCTGATTATTGTAATGTCAGTGGGATTCCTGTTTCTGGCGCTTTTTTAAATTCCGTCCATAAATGTTATTAAGGCAATAAATTACTATGGAATCAGCATGACAGCGTTTGCCCTGCCGACCAGTTACGAGAGCATACTTTACCTTATTCTAACGTTTGCTGATGGATTGCTCTTTGGGGTTGCGATAAAGAAGGGTATTATGTCATTCATCCTGTTCATAATAGGCGCAGTGATAGCTACATATGTTGGAATATCGCTCCCCGGCGTTTCTGCCAGCTTGCTGCTTGGAAAGCTTGTTACATTTCTGGGATACCTCCTTAGCAGGGCACCGAGCTTTGCTGTGGGGTTGCCTGTGCTTTTCCTGGTTGGACTTGCCATAGGCCTATGGAAGGGCTGATCGTGCCGGGGTGCCTGAGTGGTTAAAGGGCTGGCCTCGAGATCCCGAACAGGAAAGCCAGTGGGCCTCGGCCCTCAAGGGTTCGAATCCCTTCCCCGGCGCCTTTTATTATGAATTAGCAAGTGAGTTATGAAAAAACCCGCATATAATGCGGTTGACATCCTTAATCATAAGGTTGCTTGGATACATGCTGAGAGGGCTGGCGTCCCTTGCTGTCAACTGAAGCTATAATCTATGTTAGACATGAGTGCTATTTGTGAAAATTTTTATACCCAAATAACTTAATAGCTATAATGGATTTTTCGTATTATGGGATAGATCACGTTCAGCTGGCTGCTCCAGCAGGTACAGAAAGTATAGCCAGAAAATTCTTTCATGGTGTACTCGGAATGAAAGAAATTGATAAACCTGAAAGCCTGAAAAAAAGAGGCGGGGTTTGGTTCCAATGCGGAAAAAACCAGATACATATCGGCATAGATAATGACTTCAAGCCAGCAAGAAAAGCCCATCCAGCCATTAATGTTAAGAACCTGGACGCGTTGAAGGACAAACTTATTTCATGCGGAATAAAGGTAAAGTACGACGAGCAATTGCCAGATTCAAAGAGGTTTTATGTTGATGATCCTTTTGGTAACAGACTGGAGTTCATTGAGCGTGACTGATTTTTTTCTGTTTGATTAAATTGAGATAGTCTTTAGAAAATTGCATCGCTTTATACAAAGCGGTGTTACTGTGGCTTATACCCATATCATCTTATAATATTGGCGCATAAAAAGTGTGTCATGAGCGCCGGTGAACTACGCCCGGCTAAAGCCGGGCGCGTCCCGCTTCATCGATGAGGCTCA
>JBMFTE010000030.1:0-10228 GCA_049967195.1 Nitrososphaeria archaeon | reverse complement strand
ATTCCGCACGTTACTGCGAGCCTCGTCGATGAAGCGGGAAGCGTCCAGCTTTAGCTGGGCTTAGTTCACTTATCGTTATATAATTTTTGAGAACTAAAACTCAATGGCGGTCTATCGCTTAAAAACGGTGGCTTTAAGATCAGTAAAATCGTGATTAAAAATCATACCAGCTATCAAGTCATGGAATGCCAATCGTGTTGCCAATGCCGGCCACTATAACCACGTCACCCTCTTTTGTCCTTTCTTTTATAGCTGCCTTCACCTTCTCTGAAGCATCTAATGATGCCCTTCTGACTTTATCCGTCATTTTGCATATAGCCTCCTTTAATGACATCTTTACTACTACTACATAAAGCGGAACTTTCTTTCTCGCTGCAACTTCTTCTACTTTAAATCTATCTGTTCCGGGCCCTCCGATGGCAACCCCATAACCTTCAACTGTTTCCCCAGTTTCTTCCCCTTCCAACTTTAATGCTGCATCGACGGTAATCACCATCGAGGCAGGATAGCTGTCCAGAACTTTGGAGATAGCTTCACCAGGCATGCCCACAGTTCCCCCGGGCCCCTTTGCCTTAATTAGTAAAAGTTTCCTGCCCTCAAAATCGGTCTCCCCCATTTCTGTGTCTTTTGTTATTTCCTTGTATTGAACGTTTGGTGAAAGCTGGGTAAGTACCACCGGTCCTAGAGTATCTCCAATGCTTTCCCCGTTGATAAATGCTGGCATGCTATCAAAGTATGCTTCTGCAGCGTCTATTATAGATGACATCTGAATCTGTAGCATTATAAGCGAATAATAGTCGTGATATTTTTTTGCAGAAATATAGTAATGCCTTACAAATTTGTATATTTCATTCAATGCAAGCGCTGATTCTGCTATGTTACTCATATTCTGGATAGATACAATTGATTCGTTTGGCATCAGCCTCTTTAGCCTCCCTATAAAGAAATCTTCATAGTTCCTTACAAGTTGTTCGAGCTTGTTAACTATGCCATGTGGGTCCAGATTTGTAGGTTGTATTAAGAAGCTGTTTGTGATTATGTCAGCCTCTGCTTTTGCATCAACGTCGGCAACCCCTTTCTTTTTCAGCGTATCTATGAATGTGTTCATCGCATCGTTGTTCATCTTTTCCAGTTTCTGCAATCTTTTTTTTACGCTCCTCAATGATAGCTCGATCTGTATTCTTTGACCATACGCTAAAAATACCACTATGAGAATTATCCATGCGAAGTTCGAAGCATAGATCAGGAAATCCATTGTAGATACCATATACTCCGGCATTTTAGAATGCGTTAATATAAACGTTATTCAAGTTATGATATAAGTTTATGATCGCATTTCATTTTCTTCCAAGAACGCTGGCCAATAATGTTTTATAACTTTATTTTTTATATTTACAGCATGGAAAACACAAAAGCTGTTATTTTGTGTGGGGGAACTGGCAGCAGGCTTAGGCCGTTGACATATTATTTCCAGAAGACGATGTTGCCAATAGGAAATAGCCAAAAACCCATACTAGAATATGTAATAGGCTACATCAAGTACTTTGGAATAAACAACTTTACTTTACTTGTGGGTTACAAGGCAGAGCAAATAGTTAATTATTTTAAGGATGGCATCCAGTTCAACACACGAATAGACTATTCTTATGACAGGGAAGATATCAAGGGGAATGGCGGCGCGCTGATAAACGCTTATCTTTCAGGGAAGTTTGACGGTTATTCGAATGTGCTCATATATTATTCAGATATACTTGCAACGCTTGATATATCAAAGATGCATGAACTGCATATGTCAAACGATTTTGATGCGACCATAGCAGTTTCTGATCATTATAAATTGCCAGTTGGTGTTGCCAAGGTGGAAAACAGTAAAGTTACAAAATTTGAAGAAAAGCCTGATTATAACATAAACTCAACAATTGGAATTTTAATATTGAAGGTAAGCGCGATAAAGAAGTTCGTAAATATGACTGGCGACATCGATATAATGAGGGATATTATCCAGAACCTGGTGGCTGAGGGAAGGGTTGGGGCTTATGTCACTAATGATTTCTGGATTGATGTGGGTAGCACAGATACATATGAAAAATTAGATCATAATGCCATTGATAGCATGTTTTCCAGATACTTGACCTGACATATACAAAATTGCCTACCGAAAAATATTAAATTTTAAGAAAAATATTAATAATAAGAAGCGGGCTTTTTTAAACGTGGAAAGTGAGGGGCGCAAGGATCATATAATTTCAAAGATATTGAATGTTCAGAAACCTTACGTCTTAATTCCGCTAATAACTTTAATTTCTTTAATTTTAATGGTTGCAGGGTTAATATTTTTTAACTATAGCGCAGTCTCAGAAGCATACTGGTACATCTTTCCAGTCATAATAGGGTTTATTTTTACGATTGCCATCTATTACAATACTGGAGAGAGGCAAATACTTACTTATGCGGGCACAATTCTCCTCTTTTATTCGTTTTTAATATTTATAGGTGCCATGCCGGGATTCTACATAGCGAAATTATTGCCCCAAACCATAAACAGCTTTGAGCAGACTCTCCTTTCGGTGAGGGAAGGACATAAGACTATACTGGGTATGGCTTCTGTGATATTTCTTAACAATATTAGAATAGACGTCATGTCGTTTATCCCATTAATAGGGCCGTTTATCCTTTCCATGTCAATGGTAGATACAGCATCTCTGCTGTGGGGGCTTTCGTTCACAGAAATGTATAGTGGGTATCACATGTGGTTCTTGGGACCAGTATCGGTTGTGCTGGCCCCTGACACGTTTACAGAACTATCCTCGTACATTATAGCCATGATAGGCGGTTTATACCTGTTCAAGGCAGCAAATGCCATTCCTGAAACAAGAAATCATTATATTATAAAATCGATAGAGTACTTAGCAGGCTCGATAATATTACTCTATGGGTCTGCAGTTTTGGAGTCATTTTTGATAATTAGGTATGGGCTTTAGTTATAATTCTTGCAATGAATATTATGAATCTTACCTGAATTTAAGGCTGCAAGTGTCAAATTACACCCGGCACCACCCTATTACTTACCTCGCTGCTGATAAGCGAGCTTGCGGATATTTTTGTGCAGGCCAGTATTAAACTTTCTTTAGAAACAGAATAATTCAAGATAAGATTTTCCATTTTTTTGAGTGAGAGAGGTATAACTTCCCCGAAATGCTCTTCCAACCTTGCTACGAGTTTTGCCCTCAAATAATGTGATTCGTCGAATAGCTCGTAATCGTCTAGCTCCCAAATTACATATATTACTGCCCTGGCCGGTTTAACTGCTTCTTCCCTTAATTTAAGCTTGATATCGTTAACAACGCGATTAACATAGTCATCAGATGATTTAAGCAGGACATTGGCAATGCCATGCAAGCTTGAACCCTTATCAAAGCTTTCCAGCGCCAGCGTTAAGGGAAATATTCCTCTTGCATAATCAGAAATAAAGACGGATTTAGACTGATTAAGCCAGACTTCTTCAAATAACTTCAAATAATATCCTATTGATTTAATCAGGTACCCGCTTTCCCCTCTGTTTAGTTCGGTTTGCCCGCCTGACCACTCATATGGTGGGCCATCCCATATTGAAGCGACTATTGCCAAGTTGGCTGGCAAAGGCATATAATGATACCCAAAATCTTTCCCTGCAGTTAACCCGCTGACCGTTTCTATGGTATTTATCAGCTGCTCATTTTTTCCGCGGGCCAGAGGCATCAGATTTATAAAATGCTGGTCTTGGCTTATGTTATTACCTATAAATTTTACATGATGTGATATTTCCTCCCACCAATCCTGCCCCCATCTTTTTGCTTTTGGCGCAAAAAAAATCTCCTTTGCTTTGCTTATTGTTTCACTGGCAGGCACAATATCGCTCAACTCACGTTTTGAATTTAATTCTACCTGAAGGTTACTGTCTATCGTTGCAACTGTTAACCTTAACGATTCGTCTATCACAGGAAAACTTTTTGCATACTTTTTTTTAACAAAGTTTACCCCCTCAGTGGACAATCCATACAGCACTGGAGATTGTACTGACACCTTATTATAATCCTGAGAGCGCCTTATTTAATTTTTTGTGAATAAAAACAGGGCTGGTTGAAACATCCAAAAAATTAAATAATTACAATTTCTGCATTTAATCTTATGAAATCGGCCCTAGTTATAATAGATATGTTAAACGACTTCCTAGAAGGCCCGTTAAAAACAAATGATGCCATTAACACGGTGGGGGCTACAAAAAAGGTTCTTGATGCATTTAGAGCCAACAAATTACCGATCATTTATGTGAACGACCATCACTATATGCATGATTTTGAAATAAGGGTGTGGGGTAAACATGCAATGGCTGATACCGAAGGATCAAAAGTGTTTACGGCAATAGCTCCACAGGAAGGAGAATACATAATCGAAAAGCACACATATTCTGGGTTCTACGGGACTCCCCTCGACTTCATACTTAGATCAAATAAAGTCGATGCGATAGTGCTCGTAGGACTTGATGCTGACATATGTGTAAGACACACCGCGGCAGATGCTTTTTTCAGGGGGTATTCCATTTTTGTAGTAAGAGATGCCGTTGCGGCTAGAATTGACCAATCATGGGAAAAATACTTTGTAAGTGTATATGGGGCAAAAATAATAAACGCCGATGAGGTCAAAAAAATATTAGAATAAATTGAACGGTGATTTAGACAAGGATTTGGAAAATAAATTGGATGAACTTGAACGGGCAATAGTGATGCATATCTATCGATTTGGGCCTGATACTCCCTGGCTGATGGCAAGAAGGCTACTTGGCAATAGTGGGTGGGCGCCAAAGCTAGATGAGGATCAGATAGCTGATAAATGCAAGAAAATGGAAAAATTAGGAATGCTGGCCCGATTTGATGGTAATCTAAAGTGGAGACCAACATCTTCGATAAAACCGTGGTTAAAGTTCAAGATAAGGAATAGGGATTTAAAACCGCGTGGGATATATTACGATCTGACTAAAAAGGGGAAAAAAGTTGCCGTGGAAATCAAGAAAAACCGTGGTTAAAGTGAAAATGCTCTTTCAAAAAAAGTATAATGAAAGAGCGCATTGGAATAAATCATAAAGCTTAAATTTCGAGGTAAACCAACTTCAGTGCGGTGGCTTATTTGTTTCAGATTTTGACGATAGAAGACGTAATAAGAATTTCGCCTAAAGAATTTGGGAATGATATAGATGTTGTTGCAATAAAGGCATTAAAGGAAAAGTATGAAAGTACTGTTTCGTCTGATTATGGTTACCTTATTAAGGTGCTTGGTGTGAACGTTGAAAAGATAGGTAAAATAATACAAGGTGACGGGGCCACCTACCACCGGGCCCTGTTCGACGCTCTGTCATTTTACCCCCAGATAGGGGAAATAATGGAAGGGGAAGTTGTAGAAATTACCGATTTTGGGGCCTTTGTTAAAATAGGACCTGCAGATGCGCTGCTTCATATAAGCCAGGTGATGGATGATTATGTATCAGTTGATCTTAAGGGCGGCGCGATTGTTGGCCAAAACACAAAAAGACAGCTAAAGGTGGGGGATATGGTAAGGGCGAAGATAATAGCCGTAAGCATAGGAAAGGGAATGAGTATGGGTAAAATAGGCATAACTTGCAGGCAGCCATTCTTGGGATCTCTAGAATGGATCAAAGAAGACGTAAAGAAGGCCACAACTCCGCAACAACAGGGGACAAAGTAAAATGCCAACAGAAAAGGCATGCAGAAAGTGCAGGGCAATAACAAGAGAAAGCAAGTGCCCCGTTTGTGGTTCAGATGATTTAAGCGTAAACTGGTCTGGCATGGTAATAATACTTGATGTTGAAAAATCCGAAGTTGCTAAAATGATTGGAACAAAGGTACCTGGAAGGTATGCTATAAATGTCATATAAAATAGATGAACAACTGAGGGATGAACTGAAGCACCCTCTGGGATATCTTATAAATGACAATAATGTTGGTTCACGGTTAAAGGAACTTAAAGGGAGAGTAATAATCTCGGTTGGGGATCGGACTACTGAAAGGCTGGAAGAGCTTGGTCTGAATCCTAAGGTGGAAATTGTTGATGGGATGGAAAAAAGAAAAAGCCGAGCGCTTCCTGGCAATGATATTGATATAAAAATAATTGTAAAAAATCCACAGGGTACAATAACAGCCAGTTCGGTAGAAGCCATAAAATGCGCTATAAGGACAGATAAAAGAACGAGGATCATAGTTGAAGGCGAGGAGGATCTGCTGGCAATTCCATGCATAATTCACTCAAAGAGCGGATGGATCATAGCCTATGGTCAGCCAAATGAAGGAATGGTAATAGTTGAGGTAGGAAATAGCATAAAACGCCTAGCAAGATCATATTTAAAGCGCATGCAGCAATGAATTGCTTGGAAGATCTTGCGCGAGAAGTAATCCTGTGCAAAAAATGCGATTTGTGGTCAATGGGAACCCGTGCAGTTCCGGGTGTGGGGCCGGCAAATTCTCCAATAATGATTGTAGGTGAAGCACCAGGTGCTAACGAAGAAGAAGCCGGTAGGCCTTTTGTTGGACGTGGCGGCAAACTCCTGAGAAATACCCTGACAAAATTTGGAATAAAAAATCCTTACATCACCAATGTCGTTAAACACAGACCACCAAAAAACAGAAAACCAAAAAAGGAAGAAATTACTATGTGTTCAGAATTCTTGGAATATGAGATAAATGCCGTCAACCCCCGCGTGATTTTAGCCCTCGGGAGAACTGCAATTGAATACTTTGGAATAATGTCTAGACTTTCCGAGGCAAATGGAAAAGTATTTGTAGTAAAAGGTAGAAAAGTAATTGCCTGTTATCACCCTGCTGCAGTTCTTAGAAACATAAATTTAACTGATGAATTTAATAGAGCAATAGAGCAGGCAAAAATTGCTCTAACAGTTTAAGAAACCTTGCCCTTCCATACAAGATTGTATGCATTTCTGATTACTGCTTCAAGGTATCTGTCCAGCGTCATATTACGCCTTCCTAGGGCCCTTCTGGTATGCTCAATTATAAGTTCTATGTTACCTTTTCTGTTAAAGAAGGTAAATGGTTTTACATTTTTATTTACAACACCCTGAACATACGCCGCTGCACCAACCATTTTTCCAGCCATTATTGATGTGTTAATTGAAATCCTTGAAAAATCACCCAAAAAAGTTCCAATTTTGATTTCCCCGGTATAAAATGTTGAACCGCCGAGTTTTACTTTCACTATGCCGTATGTATTTTTCAGATTACTGCTCGTTGTACCAGCTCCAACATTAACATGCATCCCTAGATAAGAATCGCCAATAAATCCATAATGAGCCTTGTTTGTAAAGCTGTCCACTATTGACCTTTCCAGCTCGCCGCCTACCCTGCATCCATTGCCTACAAATGAACCTGATATACGGGCCGAACTTATTTTGCTGCCTGAAGATACGTAAGCCGGGCCAACTATTTTGCTGAAAGCCTCCACCTGAGAATTATTTTCGATTATAATTGGACCCCGGCTGTCGTCAATTATTGTGCAACTTTCCAGTTTACCCTCAATTCTGCTTTTAGTAAATGGCGGATTCTCTATGGATTTTACAAGCTCCCATGGGCCTTGTAACAAGTAGCCTTTGACGGGTATTTTTTCAGATCCTTTTTTCGATCCTTTTATAGCGACTAATCTACCGCTTTCATATGCAGAGTTCCCGTCCTTTAATTCAAAAATTTTTTCCAAAAGTTCAGGTTTCAGGGTTGAATTTATAACTAAATCAAAATCCGCCGCTTCATATTTAGAGCCATATTTTTCTTTGAACCTTTCCGGCAGCAGGTAACCGGCTGGATTGCCTAGTTTTTCCCTGTACCAGTCTAGTATTTTTCTGTACCTATATATTAGTTCAAATGAAGGCCGAGTCAGTGAAAATGGCAACATACGATTTGGATATTCTTCCTCAAAGATCGCATATTTCATGGTATTTCACCTAGTGATCCTACTTCTTTCTTTACAGCATCAAGATACTTTTTCTTGCTTCCTACATCAATAAAATTCCTGGCCTCATAAACCACTATTTTTTCCCCCATTTTCAAAGCATTATTGACAGCAACATTCATTCCATATCTTTGCCCTGTAGGTATATAAGAAAGAAATTTTGGATCAAATATAAAGGCACCAGCTGCTACTGTTAATTTTATTGAAGGCTTTTCCTTCCATTCCCTGACATTGCTTTCTGCCAGCACTATTTGCCCATAGGGGATTTTGCTTTCAAGACCCAATACAAATATTGTTGCTAAGGCATGGGCTTTGATATGTGCGCCGATGGCATCCCTAAAATTTGCATCTATTATTGAATCTGAATATGAAACAAAGAATGGCTCTTTTTCCCCAGCCGCTGCGTGCTTTAACTGGCCTGCTGTTCCAAGTGGTGAATTACTCTCTGCATATCTAACCCTAATCCCTTTGTAACTGTCGCCGATAGAAGCGCGGTACATCCAACCTCTAGAGCTAAAAGCTATAACAATCTCTTCAAAATTTACATCAACTAGCCTGTCAAGTATATGTTCTATAATTGTTTTTTGCCCCAGCATCAGAAGCGGTTTTGGAATCGCAAAGGTATACGGAAATAATCTAGATCCAATACCCCCAGCTAATATATAGGCTTTCATTATTTATATTATGTAAAAGCAAGTTAAAAACATTTAATCTTAGGAGTCTAGTTCACACAAAGATAGCCTTTGAGCAGAAGGTTTAACCTTGTGACCGTGTAGATGTCACCGCATGATGATATAACTGCAGTTACAGGTAAGTTCAGTGACAAAATACCTTAAAACTAAATGTTGAAAATTATAAACAATGAGCGAATTCGGTAAAAGATGGAACCCACAAAGCGATGAGGGCTTGGGTGAAAAGATTAAAGCGGCTGTAAGGCCCGAACAACCGTTGAAACCTAGGATCGAGCAGGCTGTAAGGCTGCTTCAGGCTCAAATATCTAAACTTGACAATACCGGTGCAAGATTAAAGGAAAAGGATTCAAGGTACTTTGGAAAGGTAGTGCTGTACTTACAAAAGCATGATAGTGAGCACGCAAACATATACGCTACAGAGCTTGCAGAAATAAGGAAAATGTACAGGATGCTAATGCAAGCTAAGCTGGCTCTGGAACAAATAGTAACAAGATTAACAACGGCCACAGATATAGGAGACATAGTAGCAACTTTGGCCCCCGCAATGGCTGTCATATCTGGAGTGAAGAAAGGCATAAGCGGAGTAATGCCTGCTGCAGAAGGTGAAATATCAGAAATATCATCTCTGCTTAACAATATACTGGTAGATGCAGGATCAGTATACGGCTCATCAATAAACTTTGAGACCGCAAACGAAGACGCAGAAAAGATACTTTCAGAAGCTGGAGCGGTAGCAGAAGCTAAGATGAAACAGAATCTGCCTGACGTAACCGGGTTAAGCCTTGGCAGCGAAGCAAGCAGGCAATAAACAATTTTTTATATTTTTTAATTATCTTTTTATACTATATTTTTAAATCACTAAAACATGCTAGATTATCAAAAATTTATTGATTTATATCTTGATAAAATTAAACCAGAAGCGCTTTTATCTGACCCTGATTTGACGTTTAAAGATAAGGTACTAATTAACCTGATTAATGAAGGAAAAAAGGCGGGCATGACAATCAGCGAAATAAAGGAATGGTTCGTAATCACAGTCAGGTCACCATCAGTTGACCAATCTGATAAAGAAGTAATAGATATGCTTGAAAAACTTGAAGGTGATGCCCGCCAATGATGATAAAAGTCAAGCTTTTTGCCAGTTTTAGAGAAATAGCCAAAAGTGATTACATTGAACTAGAATTAAACGATGAATCTACATACAATGACCTTTTAAAGAAAATCACTATAAAGCTGAGAATAAATCCACAGGAAATAAAGTTGCTTGTAAATGATGAACCAGTTAAACTGGACGCTAAGGTGAACTATTCCCAAAAAATAATCGCTTTTCCCCCTGTAGCAGGCGGTTAAGCAACAGTTCGTTATTGCATTAAAGTCTGCAACAATAAATTATATAGAAAGTTTCTTTTTAGCGTAAAGGTTCTGAGCCTGCTCGCACTATCAACCATCGCTTAAAACCGTTAGCTTGATAGCATAATTTATTTTATTTCAAAACCACCGCTTTTAAGCGGATCACAGTTACGCTTTTA
>JBMFTE010000029.1:0-11438 GCA_049967195.1 Nitrososphaeria archaeon | reverse complement strand
CCACGAACACGTCCCTTCTGTACTTTGGCGTAAATACGAAATGGAAGTTCGATTCGCCAATGCTAGACCCCACACTAACCAACTTCAATTCTCTTCACCCTTTGGCCAAAGGGGCCCCAGCATGGGCCTCGTTATAATAGCTGTTTTTCCTCCTTATATTGCTTCCTTGAAACTATCGTCTAAAGACCGATAGCTTGCTTTAATATAGATAATGAAATAGACAGAAATTTTTGCATCAGGGAGGGTGGTGCATCGTACATGTCAGGATTTGCTGCACTGAATATCATGTTTATGAATACAAAGGAAAATGATAACAATTACACGCTGTTACAGGGTAGGTGCGCCCTGCCATTTATTATAACCATAGAAATACTATTGCTTGAAAGAGAAATCCTGAGAAAATATTATATAAAACTGGCTACTGGCTCACTTTCCATAAATGGGCTCATTGGTTTAAGGCAAGGAAATACTTAACGGGTTAGAGGAATATTATGGCATCATTGCAAAGGCAATTCAGTTATGATGCTTGGGGTTTACTGGAAGGCAAAGCAGAATGGCACTGTTGACTCAATATTCAACACAGGAGTCTCGTTTGCCATGCAGAGATTGCTCTTAAAGAGGGATATCTTACCTTCATGTGGCTGTACTGCAGAGGGACATCAAGGCGGCATAGCGCGCGCCCGTGGGCATGCCCGAATTGACTCTGGAGACACCTATGGCGGGGCGCCAACCTGATGAAAGTTGCGCTTTAATAAAACCAGTTGGCACGGACTAACCCAGACTGGGGGAGGCTTCAGCGTGAGGTTGTATCACCGTCAGGGGCTTGCATAAGTGCTATTCATAAATTATTATTTGGGCATATTGCGCCTGTGCAGGGCAAACACACGGCAGTCAGGGTGTAACTAGCCACAGCACTATGAGTGTGAAGAAGAGCACTGGAACTGCCATAAGAAATCCAATTTTCATATAGTATTTAGTTGAGATTTTTATACCGCCCTTCCTTTCCAGCGTATACAGCCACAGCAGAGTGGCAAGGGAACCAATCGGCGTGAACTTTGGACCTATGTCATTCCCTATGACATTGGCGTAGATAAGGACCCCCGGGTGGGTGAAATTTGATATTGCCAGGTTACCTATCATAACTGAAGGCATGTTGTTCATTGTGGCGGCTATAAGCGCAAAAAGGTAGCCTGACAACAGTGTTGGGAGAGGCCCTCTTAATGTTGAAAACACATTTAATATTGAAACTATAATTTCAGTTAGCCCTTCCCTTCCCAGCCCAAACACTATCAGGTACATGCCAAGTGAGAATATGACAATCTGCCAAGGGGCTACTTTCAATATCCTGTTCGTATTAATTTTGCCATTAGCCCTAGCTATCATGAATATCACTGCTACGATTGGCACAGCTATCAGCGCAACCGGTATGCCAAATATACCCCCTATGGAGTATGATATTATAAGTACAATTATTGTGGGAATTGCAAGCCTAAATATCAGGTGGTCCTTTATGACTTCAGAGGGATTGCCAAGCCCCTGCGCATCATATGTTTTTGGTATGCTTTTCCTAAAATAAAGCGTCAGGAATAACACACTGGCCATAATTGCAGCTATATCAGGTATTATCATAACCGCAGCGTAATCAAGAAACGGTATTGAAAAGTAGCTGGAAGTCACTATATTCACCAGGTTGCTGACAACCAGCGGCAGGCTGGCTGAATCAGCAATAAAGCCGGTGGCGATTATAAAAGGGAGCACATGTTTTTTATCAAACCCTGACCTTATCAGCATGGCATAGACTATTGGCGTTAAAATGAGTGCAGTTCCATCATTCGCAAAAACGGCTGAAATGCCGGCGCCCAGTAAAATTATCAGCACAAACAGCTTCAAGCCATTACCGTTAGCTGATCTTGCTATCCTGATTGCGGCGTACTCAAAAAAGCCAGACTCGTCAAATATGAGTGAAGCAATTATAACGGCAACAAATGTAAACGTAGCATTCCACACTATTCCCCATACAATAAACACATCGTCAACGGTTGTAATGCCTAGCAATAGGCTTACAGCTGCACCAGCAAGTGCAGAATATCCTATTCCTATATTTTTGGGCTTAAGTATAATCATTATTAGGGTGGCCAGGAATATTATAAATGAAGCGATGAGCAGGACTTTCATTGCAAGTTCAAGGTTTCTATTTTATGCTTAATTTTATCCCTTATCTTCCTTACTTCTTCAATGGGTTTGCCTGCCGGGTCTTCTATGTTCCATTCAATGAGTTTCCGGTGCATTTTTGCCAGCAGAGGGGCAGGGCATACATCTTCAACCGAACAGCCCATAGTTACTGTTAAATCTGCCCAGTTTATCATTTCATTTGTTAGCAGCTTTGGCCTACTTTTGCTGATATCTATTCCTATTTCCTTCATAACCTCGACAACTGTTTTGTGGACCTTTTGGGCTGGAATGGTTCCCGCGCTTTTAGCTTCATATCCCAAGCTTTTAGCTATGGCTTCTGCAATCTGGCTTCTCCCTGCGTTTTCCACACAGACAAACAGCAGCCTTGGCTTCATGCAGGCATTTTCATAATCATGGTATTTAAGTTGGTCAGTTTCATAAATCGCAGTAATTACTTAAAATCAAAGTTTAACGTATTCCTCTGGCCTGCAGCTGCTTTTTGTTTTTTTGTGCATGTCTTTTTCCGATGCCCACCTCATAAGGGGCAGCATTGCCTTTCTCAACCCTTTTCCATCACTGGACAGGCTGTACTCAACTCTTGGTGGTATTTCCGAGAACGTTTTCCTTACTATAAGTCCATTAGATTCCAGTTCACGAAGTATCATAGTCAGGGTTGATGGGGATATGCCGTCTAGTTCCCTGAAGAGCGATGAAAATCTTATCGTTCCGGCATTACCTATTGAATTAACCACAAGCAGCACCCATTTCTTGCCCAACAAATCAATTATGCCATCCAGCTCACATATACAGTAATTATCATCTTCCATAGTTACTGCGATTTTCAGAACTTGCATATATAAATACTTCGATTTTTATAGTATCATCAATGAAAAAAGTGGGAATAATGATTGATGACGGGTACCATGACTTGGAGCTCTGGATACCATACTATCGGTTTTTGGAAGAGAAAATTGCATTTGAAATACTTGCATGGGAAAACAGGGAATATAACGGCGCTTTCAAAGTCGATCCAATTAAACCCACAAGATTACTTTCACAGCCATTAGATGACATTGATGTGATATACCTGCCAGGTGCAAAATCCCCAATAAATCTTATGAAAAACAGGGATACAATACCACTTGTTGCTGATTTGTACCGCGAGGGAAAAGTGCTGGCAACAATATGTCATTCACCGCTTATTTTAGCAGAAGCCGGCATAATAAAGGATAAAAGGATAGCCGGTCACCCATCAATTGCGAATGAGCTGGCGCACTATGGGATTGAGCTCTTACCTGACCCGTTTTTTATAGGTAAAGGTATAATATCAGGAAAAACGCACTATCAGATGAACGAATTCTTGCCCCAGCTCTTAAAAATCATAAGCAAATAACTCGCGACGATCATAATCAGTACATAGAATATTGGGAAATTTCTAAAAAATTAATTAGCCTATGGCAGATAACGTGCAGATTACCAATCTCATTTCCCCTTCCCTGCCGTCTTCCATTGTTATTTATCACGTTAATTTTTTTCATTAGCTTACGCTATGGCCTTAACAGGAACACTACCCTCATCAAATTGTAGCTAACACACATGGCCTTGACCCTTTTTATCGCCGCTGTGCACATTCTGGTAAACACTCCTTATGACCACATAAGGGTGCTCCACGTGAGTCCTTTTGCTTGAAAGTATCCTATTGACTTCCCTGTATTCATCTGAGAGAGTATCACTCTGGGCCCTTACCATGGCAAATGGAATGCCCTTTGCTAATACAAAGCTGTAAGCCTTGTCCCTCGCCTTGCCTCTCCGGCCTTGCTCAGGTCAACCCGGTCGTCATGCAGAGAAGCTGTTGTAATCTTCTATCAGGCCAAACGTTGTGTGAAGTAGCTTTTGCTCCTCTTCATTACCATGTACCGTCAGCAGACCTCTAGGTCTTTGCTTCATTGCCCCTTTCCTTCGACTTCTTCATCTCTTCGTAGCTTATCGATATTGAGGTCCCCTTTGCATCCTTATCTCCTTTGGCTTTAATTTCCTTCATTTTTATTGTGTCCCCTACAGTTTGCGATCCTGGATCAGCCTCAAGCATCGTTGAATCCTGCAGGCGGGCGTTATCCTTGCTTGCTTTGACCTCCTTTTCCTCTACCTTCATAAATGCAACATCCTTCGATTCTCCTTCCTCTACTTTTAGATCAAGCTTTTCAAGCTGCTCGTCAGAAAGGCTGTACCACGTCTGCAGAACAAGCATCTTGGCCATTACAACGACATCAACATTGGGCCTGCCGGCTTCCGTGCCCTTGCCGTTCAGGATTGGCCTGGAGAGGTCCCACTTTATGACCCAATTTATCGAGCTTATGATGAAACTTGCTGCGGTAAAACACAGCATAATATTCATTATTATCCATGAACTACCTTGGACAGAGGAAAGAA
Source organism: Nitrososphaeria archaeon (assembly GCA_049967195.1). Lineage (GTDB taxonomy): Archaea > Thermoproteota > Nitrososphaeria > Conexivisphaerales > UBA164 > KM4347-05. The sequence continues at coordinate 6,836 of JBMFTE010000029.1, read as the reverse complement.
TCTGTTATAATATCAAATGTTGTTAATCATTTGAATTAAATTATTTTAGCTGAATTATCGTTTTATGCTGTTTAACATTTAGAAAATTCCTATAATACAAATATAAAAAGTATTTAAATATTGAAGTACGTGTTTCTCATCGCTTAAGCAATTGAGATTTACTGCTTCCCTCAAGCTCATAACTTCCTTTTAATGGCGGTGATGATGTCACTGATTTATTACATCGCCTGATTCAAGTACTTGAACCACTTCTGGCCTGAGTATCTCCAGAGGGAGCTGTTTTCCTTCAACAAGCAGTTTCCTGATCTTTGTCTGGCTTGTGTCAATATGGTACTCGGGGCCATGTGGACAGACTTTTGATGAAACCATCATACCGCACTTTGTGCAGTAAAATACTTCATCGTATTTTACCGGCTTGACCCCCACGTCATATTTGTCAAATATTCTCTGGCCGTCATATGGATCATAGTAGTTTCCAACACCTGCCTGGTCCCTGCCAACTATATAATAGGAGCATCCATAGTTCCTTCTCATTATCGCATAAAGAAGGACGGCCTTGGGGCCAGCATATCTCATAGCAATTGAAAGCGAACCCAGAAGAACTCTGTTCTCCCTATAGTAGTTTTTGACAAACACTTCGTATGCCTTCATAATTATCTCCGGTTTGTAATCTCCCTTTTTCAGTTTACCTATAACCGGCTGTATGAACAATCCATCAATATCGTCCCTCTCAAGTGTCATTCTCTGAATAAATTCATGGGCCATATGGGGCGGATTCCTTGCCTGATATGCTGCCACATTTTTCCAGCCATTCCTTTCAAATGTCTTTCTGGTTTCGCCTGGTGTGAATTCATACATGATTGCCGGCACGTTTAACCTTTTCAGCAACATCACCCTACCGGCAATTGCCGTTGATCCCCACCTTTCAAGGTCAAGCACATTAGGGTGAGCTACGTCCCTGGTTCCGTAAGCCTTTTCAGCAAATTCACCCTTGTCAATCCTGTACTTTTCCTCCACCTTTATAAGAGCAAACGGTTCCCCGTCGATCCCATTTAGAAGCAGCTCATCACCAGCCTTGTATCCATCGACGCTTCCTTCAGGAGGCGCAAGAATTATCGGAATCGTCCATGGCAAACCGTTGGACAGCTGATTTTTGTTGAGCACACTTTCATAATCATCCTGATGCATGAATCCTTCAAGTGGAGAAAAGGCACCTATGGCTATCTTTTCGGCATCATAAACCTGTTCGATTAATGTATTGAGACGGGGCAAGCCTTTGTTTAACAGCCTTGAGGCATCACTTTCACTCAGATAATTTTCAACCAATTTTCCACCGTATGGTTCTGGTATCATTTTACACCACCAGGTCAATCATATCTTTTTTCATCATGGTCCAGGTATTGTTTACGGGGTCGTATTTAGAGTTTACAAAGGCGCGCCAGTTTTTATCATCAAGCGTTGGAAAATCAGACCTGTAATAGTAACCGGGCCATCTTGTCTCTTCCCTGTAGAGGGTATGCCTCAGCACGGCCTCCGCAGTCCAAACCCTGTGATCTAGTTCCCATGCACGCTGCAGCTGATGCAGATTTTCAGCTGCCAGTTTGGAAAGGTCCTCCTTGAGCATTGTGAGCAATTCCAGGCCCCTGTTTAAAAGCACGGCATTTGTTGTGTAAAACGTTCCCCATCCTCCTACGTACTCGTCCATTATTTTTTCAAGCCTGATGACCCCCTGATTTGGGTACAGGTAAGCCGGGGAGACTGTGCCCCTCACAATGACGTTTTTATATACTTCATAGTTTTCAAGAGGTTTGAACACCATCTGTTTCAGTGATTTAATGTAATAATCATCAAGATGCGGGGTGTAGTCTCTGTGGTCCTGCACATACTTTACTGCCGCCTTTGCAGCAAGCCTTCCTTCCGTGAAAGATCCCGAGGAAAACTTGTGCGCTGATGCTCCAACAGTGTCTCCTGCCCCAAAAAGCCCTTCTACGGTTGTCATTCTGTTGTAGCCCCAGAAGTAATCCCTTGGAGAAATGTCGCTCGGTCCACTGGTCCACGCGCCAGCGCACGTTGCATGAGATCCCATCACATACGGTTCAGAAGCCTGAAGCTCAGCTGGTCTGTACTTTGGGTCGATATTTTGAGATGCCCATACGATCGATTGGCTGACCGTCATATCAAGGAAGTCCTCCCATCCCTCCTCCTCCTTTTCCCTGCTGTTCAGCACTTCTTCTGTGTGCATCAATATTGGCCCCCTGCCAGCCTTGATTTCCCTGATCATTGAATCGTTCCTGAGGCATGTGGGAAACGGTTTTGCATCCACATAATCACCATAGAGCTTCCTCTGTTCCTCCACGTATTTCCTTTCATATACCTCGCCGTAGGCATTTTTGGCCACTGCCTTCATGGCCAGGAACCATGCGCCGACAGGCCCGTATCCGTCCTTAAACCTGGTAACCACAAGCCTGTTTTCCATCTGGGTCATTTCCGCCCCTACCTTTATCAGAAGGGCGTAGGCCGAACCAGTGCTCCATGGGGAGTACCAAGTCCTGCCAGCGCCTTCTCCCACTGAGCGTGGCCTGAAGATATGGGTCGCACCCCCTGAAGCTACTATCACCGCCTTGGCCCTGAACACGTAAAACGTTCCGTCCCTCACGCTGAACCCTGCGGCTCCAGCAACCCTGTTGGGGTTGTCCCTGTCAAGGAGCAGGTGGGTTATCATTATCCTGTTGTATATCTCACTTGCAGATTTTTGCGCTGCCTCAGCAACGATGGGCTTAAACGATTCACCGTGGATGAGAACCTGCCACCTGCCCTCCCTCTTATAATGACCCGTTGATTCATCTTTCATTATAGGAAGCCCCCATTCCTCAAAAAGATTAACCGATGAATCTACATGCCTGGCGATATCGTACAGAAGGTCCTCCCTTATAATGCCCATGAGATCATTTCTAGCATACTTTACAAAATCCTCGGGCTTGTTTTCATTCCACTTTAATCCAAGGAAAAGGTTGATTGCGGAAAGGCCCATAGCAACGGCCCCGCTTCGCTCAATGTTGGCCTTCTCAACAAGTACTATTTTAAGATTTCTGCCCCAGTACCTTGCTTCGTATGCGGCACCGCATCCTGCCATTCCACCGCCAATTATCAGTATGTCGCTGTCAACGTACCTTGTTGATTTTGAAGATCTGGTGCTCATCGTGTCTTACCTCTCAACTCTGGAATCTCCTTTATCACCATTGTTTCTGTTTCATGGGAAAGAAGCTGGTCATCAATCTTGCCATTCATGGGAAGTTCCTGCGGCGGCCTTATTGACCCAAATTTGGTCGTTCTTATGGGGAATGTGAATTCCTTTATCTGTCCATTTCTGTATTTGATTTTCCAGGATATTTTCCCTTCTTCTGGCTTTCTGGCAACTGTAACCGAATGTCCAAGAGGGCATATATCAGCATATCCCCGCATGTCCACGGCATTCTGGGGACAGGCCTTGACGCATGAATAACATTCCCAGCAGTACTCAGGTTCAATGTTATAGGCTCTTCTCATGGACCTGTCTATGTGCAGAATGTCGCTTGGACATATATCAACACACTGGCCACACCCGTCACATGAAGCAACATATATGAAACTCGGCATTTTCACTCACCTGGCAATCTGGATTCAACCTTGCCCCTTTCCATCTTATCCTGCACTATCAGCCCTGCCTTGTAGAACATGTGCGGAAACTTGGTCCAGGGGACTGATATAAACAGGAATGCCACTGAAGATAGGAAGGCACCAAGGATTGCTTCAGATGCGATCAGCAGTCCGCTGTTTACAGACCACAGCAGTGCCACCCCCAGAACAGCATAAACCATGACGTTTAATACAAATATATCCGCTCTTCTAAATTTATACACGGGATCACCATCAACCCTGACATTGGCCCTCTGGGGAAGGAACCATAACGCTCCTGCAAGAAGCATGAGCCAGCAGATCAATAGCAGCACCTGCAACGGATCATAATATATGGAAAGGGCCGATGCGAATGGAGTTAGGAAAGTCTCAAAAAAAAGAACAATAATCGATATTATAAAGCCCCACATCATTAACAGGTGAGATGCCCTCCTCTGAACGCTGCACTTTGAGAACTGCGCAGAAGTTGCTATATCAATAAATACGGCCTTTATGGCAGCCCCCATGTCAAATCCACGTGCCCCCCGTGCCTTCCTGTCCCTAATCGTGTACTCAAGTTTTCTACCCCCTATAAAATCGTACAACATTCCCGCTGCCACAAACAGAATCATCAGAATACTGAAAACTTGAAGATATACCGCAGGCACTATTGAAAAGATATCCACCACCAATTGAACTCCACCTCCGCGCCTTAACGTTTATCTCTATTTATGCTTACCATAAAAATTTGTCAGACAAAGAACGTTCGTTTTAAAAATAGTATTTTTTTCGGGGCCTACTGTTATACAACTGACAAAAAAATTTCTTGAATTTATTTAACCTAAATGGAAGGCCTTATCTGCAGCTACCCGTTCTCTCCTCCTTACATCGAACATATATTTGATCAGAAGCCCTGGTTTTTTGAGCCTTCGTTGATGACCAGGCTGATATGCAGCTGCTCGGTATCAGTTCTTAGTACAAATTTTAAATGCCGGTTTTTTCGGTCGAATGCCTTCTGTCATGCTTGAAAATTATGTGGAGCGCTTTGCGCGGGTTACTGACGCCATTTAACCTTTTTGAAAGGTCTGTTTCATCGATATATGAAAGCCATTGCACGATATGCCCCTCTTTCAGGTGGTATTCAACGCATGCAGGATCTTCGATTGAAAGCCTTTTGATTTCACTTTCCAGTTCTTTAAGGTTATGGGCTGTTCCAATGACCCGGTTATAAGATTTAAACAAAAATGGTTCATAATTCATAATTGATTTTTTTAAATTTAGCTTAAAAGAGTTATGCAATAATCACTTGCGCAACCCGTAAGCAGGTTGCTAAAAAACGTTTGCGGGCAATGATCAGAAAGCCCTTTAGCCAGTGGAACAGCTTAAGATGGCAAATGAACGGAGCGTGACACTTCATAAATGTGGCTAGCCCTGTGCCTAACGCCGGACTGCAATCACCATACACCAAGGCCCTAAAGCATTAACTGATAAGTGAACTACGCCAGCTTGAAACTACTTATTCATAGACTAGTGCGGAATAGGTACTCCAGCATGGCAGCAGTGGTCTAATCATCCAAGGGCATTAAGGTTGTACCCAAGGCCATATGGCCTTTTATATCATTGTTCAATTTTGGTTAAGTTCTATCATAATAGTACATACTTATGTATATTATTCGAATTTTAGATAATATATTCTTATTAATGAATAAAAATCTGAAAATATGCTAACGCTTAAATAATCGGTTTTAAATAAGGTTATTATGGCGGAAAAGGTTTTTGTGATTTGCACGAGCGGGAGGGATGACATAAACAATACAAATATGGCCATAAGCTTTGCCATGGGAGCCAGAAAAAACGCCGGCGCGGAGGTATCTTTCATGTTTCTTGGAAGGGGTGTGGAAAATCTGCTCAAAGATGCTGCAACAGCGCAACAGACTGCTGACATGATAAAGGGCATGCAGGATGCAGGAATAGATGTATCCTACTGCGGCGTATCCCTTAAAGGCCTTGGCTTCAATCATGATATAATTATGCAGATAGCGACGGAGGTGATGGGTGGAGTGCAGACCGTTAAAAAATTAGGTGATGGTTACCATGTGGTCACATTTTGATAAAATGAAGCTGGTGAGGTAAGTCCATGATAACGGTATTTCAGCTTGCGCTATCCGTGATTTCTGGCGTGGTCGTTGGATTTTCCCTGGGCCTTATAGGTGGAGGAGGTTCAATCCTGGCAGTTCCGTTGCTTCTGTATTTTGTGGGACTGGATACATTGCCAAATTCCGCCCACTTAGCAATTGGCACAACTGCTCTGGCTGTTGGTGTAAACGCGTACATCAATTCGTACATGCACCTGAAGAAAAAGAACGTGGCACCACGCATCGGTATAATATTTGCAGGCGTGGGGCTCATAGGGTCCCTGATTGGAGCTTTCTTGGGCCGGATAACTCCCGGCGGTGACCTTCTGACATATTTTGCAATAGCAATGATTGTGCTTGGCATATACATGACTGCCAGAAAGGAGGGTACATCAGCGGGCAGTATTCACGAGGTTGACAGGGTCCTGCAAGCAAAGGAGGGGTGTAAAAAAATCAACAAGTCGCTTTTCGCAAAGGTAGGCGGTTTCGGATTTGTTGTGGGCATGCTGAGCGGGTACTTTGGCATAGGTGGTGGCTTCCTCATTGTGCCCAGCCTGATGTTTTCTTCGGGGCTCTGCATAACAAGAGCAATAGGAACCAGCCTGCTCAGTGTTGGAACGTTTGGGGTTGCCAGCGGACTTGAATACACCGCATATGGAGAAACAATCCTGAGCATAGCCCTCATGTATATACTGGGCGGAGCAGCCGGGGGTTATGCAGGAACAAGCCTGGCAGTAAAAGCACCAAAAAAGGAACTGAGACTGGTTTATGGCGCGGTGATAGTTCTGGTGGGCATTTACATGCTGCTAAGAGTGCACGGAATTTAAAAACAATTAATTAATCTCTAACTCCCGCTGTTTTGCATAATAGGTATTTCCAGCGCATCAACTATCTCCCTTGATTTCTTGGGTAACTCTGAAAGCTTCCACTCGTCGCCTATTTTCAGCATGCTTATTCGCTCAAGGTGTTCTATAACATCTTCTGGCGAATACCTCCTACGGAAAAATTGGACGCTACCATATTATCATTTTAGCATTAATAAGCCTT
>JBMFTE010000028.1:0-12828 GCA_049967195.1 Nitrososphaeria archaeon | reverse complement strand
GATGATCTGCCCTGACAAAGGAATCGCACAGACTCCTTTATGACTTCAATTGACCTCATATAGTCCTCCACCGTTACCCTTTCAAGTTCTGTGTGTGATAGCTTTGAATCACCAGCGCCGTAGGCAACTATGGGGACATCGTAGTACGATTTGAGGACGTTACCGTCGCACGTTCCCATCTTCTTTACATAATTAGGCTTCCTGCCTAACACCTTAAATATTCCATGATAGAATGACCTAGAAAGTATGTTGCTTGGCGCGGTGCTGAAAGGCTCTAGGCGGTCCTCAATCCCGTGCTCCACAGCGAACAGCCTTTCTTCAAGCTCTTGGCTGCTTAGCCCTGGCGGGAATCGCACATCCATGTACAGCGTGGCCCTTGCCGGTGTTTTGTTCAGGCTATCACCACAGTTGCACTTTACAGCTTGAGCCGTTATGCTGTCAAAATTGGATTTGGCACCTTCATTCAGAGACCTGACTTCCCCCTTGACCCTTTCCACATCTTCCCACATCAGGTCAAAGGCGGTTTTGCCCAGCCATGGCGATGATGAATGATACGATGGGGCAGAATACTCAAGTCTTGCAAGCAGCCTGCCCTTATATGATATGGCTACTGAACTGAGGCCTGTAGGCTCCCCGAAAACCGCAAAGTCAGGCCTCGCGCCCCCCTTAAGCAACCCATTCATCCCTTCGCTTGCCCTTTCCTCGTCGGTGACAGCGGCAAAGACCAGCCCGCAGCCAGTATCTGCAAGCCCCAGTGACGCATGGAGCAGCGCTGCAAGCGAAGTCTTGGCATCCACGGCGCCCCTCCCACAGATGCTCTTGCCATCATTGATCACCGGCAGTTCCCCAGGCACTGTATCCATGTGCCCAACAAGATACACTTCTGGCTTGCCGGTGGACATCCTCATTATGACATTGTTAAAGTCATCCTGCCTTACATCCTGATACCCCCCAACTGCCTTGATATAATCCAGTATGTAATCAGAAGCGGCCTTTTCCCTTGTACTGGGCGAGTATACTTTTATCAATCCAGTGAGGAACTTGACCGGGTCTATTTCCACTATTTTACCCTCGCCCTTTCAATCAGATATTCCACTATTTTACCATGTATGTCTACGCCTGTCACAGGAACCGAGTTCTTGAACTCCACTGTGCCATTGACTTCATGCACGACCATGCTGTTCTCGTTTTCCATTATGTCAACGCCGTATACCCCATCCCCTATAGCGCCTGCCGCCCTTAATGCAAGGTCCTCAAGCTCCCCGGTCACAGGACAGTTTTCCGCTCTGCCCCCCAGTGCTGTATTTGTTCTCCAGTCTGTTCCAGGCTGGTACCTGTAAATAGCGGCTATGACCCTGTCGCCGACCACGAAAGCCCTGATATCCCTTGGCGGCCTCCTGACGTATTCCTGCAGGTAGTACACCTGATACAAGGGGTCCATGTAAAGCCTATCTTCAAGAACTGCCTTAGCAGAGTTCTCAGTTTCAAGCAGGCCGACCATTCTCCCCCAAGATCCCATGACTGGCTTTATAACGGCCCTGCCGCCAAGAGACTTGAATGACTCAAGTGCCTTCTGCACATCAAACGACACGTAGGTGTGGGGAATTGGCACTCCATGTTCCCTTAATTTAAGCAAGGTGAACGCCTTGTTTCCTGTTATTTCAAGTATTTCCCTGCTATTTACTACTTGGGTTCCATAGCTCTGTATTATTGCGGCGGCATGCAGACCGCGGTAGTAGCTCGTTGCACGCTGCAGCGCCACGTCACCAAAGGAGCTTTCATTAGACGACAGGTCAAATACCCTCCCCCTTACGTCCACAAGTTCAGTTTCGATGCCCCTCTTTTTACCCGCCTCTAGCAGCGCCTTTTCCTCCCACCTAACTATGTCATACAGTATTGAAATTTTCACTTTCAGTTCGCCTCCATTATCCTCTTTACGAGTTCGTCGTTCAGTTCCAGTTCAAAAAGATCCCCTGCCTGTAGTTTCTTTACCCCCGCGGTAAGTGATCTGGCCATTGATTCATCTGCTTTAAGGCCCAGCATCTTCATCAGGAAAAGCGAGCCATTTTTGCCCAGCAGGTCTCCAAAAACAATTCTTCTTTTACTGCCTGTAAGTTCCGGCGGCACAAGTTCATATGCATGCGGACTCTTTAATATGGCCGCTATATGGGTGCCGGCCTTGTGCTTGTACGCGTTTGTTCCTGCCACAGGGGCTGATGCGGGAATCCTATATGATGTATATTCTTCTAGCAGGTGGTAAATGTCGCCTATCATTTCATATCTTACATCCAGCTTAAGGCCATAAAGGAAGTACAGCGCTATAACCAGCTGCGCAAGGTCGGTTATTCCCGTCCTTTCGCCAACGCCCCCTATTGTAGTATGTATCTGGTCGGCCCCAGCCTCATAACCGGCAAGCGCATTTGGCAGTGCCAGCCCGAGGTCATTGTGGCAGTGAACATCGATGGGTATCTGTACGGCTTCCCTTATATTTGATACAAGCCTGTACATTCCTGCAGGTCTCATCGCACCAACCGTGTCGGGTACGCTTATCCTGTCGGCACCGGCCTCGTAAATTGACCTTGCAAAGGACCTCGTAAATGCCGGGTCAGCCCTGCTGGCATCCTCTAGCGTAACCCTTACCCCAAGTCCGTGGGATTTTGCATATTCAACCACTTCAACTGTCCTCTGCAGCGCCTGTTCCCTGGAAACCTTAAGTTTGTACTTAAGATGAATATCAGATACGGAATGATACATCGCATAGAAACTTGCCCCGCAGCTCAGCGCAACATCAACGTCCTCCTTCAATGCCCTGCCGTGGGACACTATTTGTGCGCTTAATCCTGCCTTGATCAGTTTCTTGCATGACTCAAAGTGGGATTCAGAGACAATGGGGCTGATCTCGATGGCATCTACCCCAAAATAATCAAGCATCCAACCTATCTGCAGTCGCTGCTTGGTTGTAAATGAAACGCCTGGTGACTGCTCACCCTCCCTCAGCGTTGAGTCCAGTATTTTCACCTTTTTCTGGTAATTCCCTCCGTTATAAACAGACGAGTAACCGACCCTGTCAGGGTCGCTGTTCAGACCATCTATTTCCATGCGGGCAATAAACGCCAGTATATTTAAAAACGTTTTTCGTATTAATTGTTAAAGTTCTCTAAGAATTATTACGGTATTTGTATTTATAACCCCGTCGGCTTTCCTTATTTCGTCAATTACCTTGTTGACTTCTGCTATATTAGGACCAGACATGAGCACTGCTATATCATACTGCCCAGTTATCTCATATACTTTCTCCACACCATTTATTTTGGTTATCCTGCCAGCTACATCATATGTTGGAGTGTTTGGCGCGGTTGAGAGCAGTGTGAGTGCCATTGCACGCTCGCGCTCCTTTATTTCCAGGGTGAACCTCTTTATTGTTCCGTCATCAACCATCTTCCTGACCCTCCTCCTTACGGCTGCTTCCGAGAGGTTCAACTTCTTGCCAAGGTCGATGTACGATGCGCGACCGTCATCCTTTAAAAACTCCAGCAGCTTTAAATCTATGTCGTCCATGTTAATAAATTAGAAGATATAGTTTAAAAAAGTTTCTAAACTGACATTTTTTTCTCGATTTCCTGAACTGACCTGCTGAAAATTTCCACTGCGTCCTTCACGTCTGAGCTGTTTATAATGTATGGCGGCAGGAACCTTATCACCGTGAGGCCCGAGTACAAAGGTATGAGGCCATTGCTCAGGGCCTGCAGCAGTACATCCTTGAACCTGACCTTTAAATCCACCGCTATCATCAGCCCTCTTCCGCGCACTTCCTTTACAAGCTGGCTGTTGATTTTGTTGAGTCCATCCATTATCTCCCGGCCCCTGCCTTCCACTTCACCCAGCAGACTGCCCACGGCCCTTATTGTAGCCGCCCCAGCGGCCGATGCCAGAGGATTGCCCCCCATTGTGCTGCTGTGCTCCCCCACCCTAAGTATCTGCGCCACATTTTCCGTAGCAACTGTGACCCCCATTGGCACGCCACCTCCTATACCCTTGCCAGCTGTCATAATATCAGGCTCAAGTCCCCAGTTCTGGTGGGCCCACCATTTGCCGGTTCTTCCCATTCCTGATTGAACTTCGTCCACAATAAGTAGCGAGCCTGACGTGTGAGCTCTTTCCTGCAATCTGGGCAAAAAGTCGTCCGGCGGCACAATTATCCCGGATTCACCTTGGATGGGTTCTACTATTACGGCCGCAGCTTCGTTAAAATCGGCTTCGTCCAATGCACCAGTGTCCCCATACTTGAGAAACTTTACAGGTCCGAGCAGCGGCTCAAACCCCTCCTTGTACTTTTGAGAATAGGTTACTGAAAGCGCCCCAGCAGTTTTGCCATGATATGCCCCCGTAAATGCAATGAACCCCTTCCTGCCGGTGTATTTTCTTGCAAGTTTCAGTGCAAGTTCATTTGCTTCAGCGCCACTGTTTGACATGAAGGCCCTTGACAAGTGGTGTGGCACAACCCGGAACAGCTCCTCCAGGAACCTTTCCCTAGATTCATTATAAATTGAGCCATGGCATATGAATATGCTTTCCAGCTGCTCCTCAATGGCTTTAACCACCTCCGGATGGCCGTGCCCTAGTATCCCAACCCCGAAACCGGCCATAAAATCAACATATTCCTTTCCTGAGGTGTCCCATACCCTTGCGCCCCTGCCCCTAGCTAGCTTTATTCCATACCTCTGGTACGTGTTAAACAGCCTACTTTCTTCTATTTCGCTCATTCCCCTTTCACCAGTGTCCTCAACCCATTAATAGCATTATTTATTGGCCTTTCAACCTTTCCGCTAGCGATTATCCCTTCCTTTGCACCGCCCTCGACAGCCTCAATGCATGCGATTAGCTTTTTATCCATGCCCGGCCCCACTGCCTTAAGCACTTCCCTAGCCTCCTTCAGGCCCATCCTTTCCTTTACCTTGCCGTTGATTATAACCCCGTCAACGTTGGTAAATACTATCAACCTTTCTGCGTTAAGGGCTGAGGCCACAGCTGATGCTGCGCGGTCCCCATCTACATTAAGCATCTCCCCGTTATAGCCCAAGGCTACCGGCGATATTACAGGCGTTATGCCTAGGCCAACTATTCTGAGTAGAAGATCAGAGTCCACCTCTTTTACCTTGCCAGTGTAACCGCCTTCAATGACCCTTTTCCGTCCCCGTTCATCAACAATTATCAGTTTTTTCTTTCTTTCGGCCTTCATTAGACCGGCATCAATACCCGAAAGCCCAATTGCCCTGAACCCCTGCGCGTTGAGGGAAAGGACAAGCTCCGATGATATTTTTCTCATAACCATGTTGTATATGACCGCCGTTTCAATATCGGTATATCTGCTCCTGATGCCTTCAGGAGACGTTACAAATACCACGTCCTTTCCCAGTGCTTTGGAATATTTTGTGACCTCGTTTCCACCACCGTGCACCAGAATAAAGTCAGTCAGGCCTGATTCCTTCAAGTCCTTTATCACGTTTGAATAAGCTGATTCGGAAACAAGGCTTCCGCCAACCTTGACCACGCTTATTTTGCTCATTTTTTTCACACCGGATGTAATGCCGCCATATTCAGGCCCTCCCTTTCATTAAAGCCAAACATTAAGTTCATTGACTGCACCGCGCTGCCGGCCGCGCCCTTCAAAAGATTGTCTATTGCGGTAAGCACCACAATCCTGTTAATGTACTGATCTATGTCAAAGCCTATATCGGCAAAGTTGGACCCTATGACCACCTTGGGGTCCGGGAACCTGTAAATTCCCGTCTTGTCCATCATGAACCTCACAAATGGTTCTGACGGATAAAACTCCCTGTACGCCTTCCACACATCAGGCAGCTTAGTGCCCGTGTCTGTAATGAAATGAGATGTGGTCAGAATGCCCCTGACCAGATTGACCGCATGCGCGCTCATTGCAACATCAATTTTTTTGCCGGAGACAAACCTAAGTTCCTGCTCAATTTCCGCCGTGTGCCTGTGCCCGGTCGGCTTGTAGGGTCTGATAACGCCATACCTTTCCGAAAAGTGAGTTGAGGGCGATGGCTTGCCCCCTGCCCCAGAAGACCCAATCTTTGCATCAACTATGATCGGACCTGACGGCGTGAATTTTTTCACCAGTGGCGCCAGGCCTATTATTGACGCAGATGCCATGCAGCCCGGGGCCGAGACATACTTTGCCCCTTTAAGTTCTTCCCTGTGCAGTTCCGGCAGTCCATAAACGAATTTTCCAAGCAACTCGGGGTTTGGGTGCTCATAGCCGTACCACCTTACATAAGATTCCGGTGTCTTCAACCTGAAGTCAGCGCTCATGTCAATTATCCTCACGCCAGTTTCCATTAACTTTGGAACGACCTTGACAGAAGCTTTGTGGGGCAATGCCAGGAAGACAACGTCGGCATTTGAAGATGCCTTTACCGGGTCATCGCCGGTAAACCTTGCGCTTAAAATTCCCTTCATGTTGGGATGCGCCTTGTGCACATATTCCCCAGCATATTGCCTGGATGTAAGTGAAACTATTTCTGCATGAGGATGCTGGGCCAAAATTCTCAATATCTCCCCGCCCACATAACCCGACGCGCCTACAACTGAAACTTTTATACTCATTTCCTCACAAGCTCCTTGATGTATCCCATTATTTCCTTTGCGATATCTTTTTGGCTTGCCTCCGTTGCACCTTTAAATTCCAAGTTGTTGTTTATTTCATGTATCACATACCCTTCATCTGTTTCCATAGCATCCACCCCAACCACCTTTGCACCGACCACTTGTGCAGCTTTTATCATCAGGTCCTCAAGCTCGCTGTCCGCCTTTAGCACGCCCGCCTTGCCGCCCCTCGCTATGTTTGTCCTCCAGTCGTCATCCGGTTGGTACCTGTAAATTGTTGTGAAAAGCCTGCCGTCTATAACGATACCTCGTATGTCCCGTGGAGGCCGCTTGACGTATTCCTGCAGATAGTATATCTGCTGTTGCGGATCCGTTAGCAATTCCCTAGTTTCCAGAATCGACTCAGCTTGCTCATGGTCATTTACCCTTGCTATCATTCTTCCCCAGCTTCCCACTATTGGCTTTAGCACAACGGGAAACCCCATCTGTTCCATCTCCTTTATTGCAGAATCCATGGAAAACGCCACGCTGGTCTTAGGGGTTGGTATGCTGCTCTTTGCAAGCAAAAGCGTGGTCAGAAGCTTGTTCCCGCAGAGCAGTGATGCGACGAATGAATTGATTACGGTATGCCCCATCGATTCCAAAATGGCTGAATAATAGAGCCCCCTGTAATGGCTTATCGTTCTCTGCAGAACGACCTCAGCTATTCCTTCCACAGCCCCCTGCTTTGTTATATCCAGCGGCCTGTCCTTTATGTCCTCCAAGCTTACACTTAGCCCAAGTTCCCTGCCCTTTTCATATAGCTCCTTCTCTTCCCATCTCAGTCTATCAAAAATAATTGTTACTTCAGCCAATTGTGTATTATTCTCCCCAGTCTTCTCCTACGTCCTCTGCAAGCTTCAGTTCTACCTTACCATGGATTATTGAGACAACTTCGTACTCTAGACCACAATCCGGGCAACTCACTATCTCTCCTGGCAGTGCATCATCTGGTACTTCTATGTCAGCTCCACATTCCTTGCATTTTGCCTTCATTTTATTACCACTCCTTACTAAAAAGCAACACATAAGCTTTTTCTATTTTCTTTTCTTCTGACGCCACCCATGCGTTTAATTTATCAAGCTGCATTCTCATAGTGGTAATCATCTCTGCTGACTGGCCCGGGTGAGGACCCCCTAGGGTCCCCCTGTTAAAGATCGATTTTTGCGGGTCAAGGGAATCCTCTATCGCCTGCTGGTTTATATTTACATTTACTTTTCCAGAAAGTACGTTGTATATGTTTCTCGCCAATGGAAGCCCGTTATTTTCCGTCATCTTTATTGCTTCCCCGACTATGTGATGCGCCTCCCTGAATGGCATTCTGTATTTTATGGAAATGTGTTCTGCTGCATCACTGGCAGTTATCAGCGAGCCTTTCGCGATTCCGCTAATCAGTTCACTATTAAAACTAATCCCCGTGATCATGGAGTTCATTTCATCTACCAGGGAAATAATCTCATCAAACGCACCCCACAGCTTTGGTGTTATTTCCTGAAGGTCTAGGTTGTAGGAAGTGTTAAGCGTTCTGTTTATCTCTATCGAATTAAAAAGCATTGAAACGAGGTTTGCGGACTTCGCTCTGAGTATTTCAGCAACTACTGCATTTCTCTTCTGAGGCATTAAGCTGCTTGTTGACACAAATCTATCGTCCAGGTTCATGTACCCAAGTGACATATAAACTATTATATCAGAGCTCATTCTTGAAAGATCGGAAGCGAGCATTGTAATCGAGTATATTATGTCAATTACAAAATCCCTTGATGAGACAGCGTCAATGGTATTCCCCACGGGACCGTCAAATGCCAGCACTTGTGATATGTACAGCCGGTCAAGTGGCACCGTGCTGCCTGCAAGGGCGGCCGCGCCCATAGGTGATATATTGGTAGTGCGGTATGCCAGCTTCAACCTTTCTACCGTTCTCAGCATTGATTCTGCATAATTTAACATCCAGTGGGATGCCGTTATTGGCTGGGCTGGTTGCAGGTGCGTCATTCCTATAAAGAGCGTATCTGCATGGCTTTTGGAAATTTCAATCATTGAACCCAGAAGCTCTACCATGCTTTTGGCCAGATTGAGGAGTTCTTCCCTTGCTTCCAACCTTATTGAAGTTGCCACCTGATCATTCCTGCTTTTTCCCAGCCCAATAAATCCCGCCTTTTCTCCAACCTTTGACTTCAGGTCCTCTTCCAGACTCATGTGCGCATCTTCGTACCTGTAATCAAGCGGGTAGCCATCGAGTTCTTCAGCAAGCGCAGATAAAAGTTCTGATGTAGTTCTCTGGTCAAGCAAGCCTGCCCTTTCAAGTGCCTTGACATGCGCGGCATTAACGTACACTATCTTTTTCATTATCCTGCGGTCCGCATCTACCGAAGACGTAATCTTCAGGGCACTATCATCCATCGGATTTAGCCTTTTTCCACGAAGTATATCGACCATCTACCAGCCGTTTACCTCCCTGTAAACAAGCGTTTGCAAGCCCCAGAGGTTTATGAATCCCACAGCCTGCTTCTGGTCGAAGGTTGACAGTGAACTGTAAGTTGATAGCTGCTTTCTGTACAATGAATTGGGCGATTTCCTGCCAACTACCAACTGCTGGCCCTTAAAAAGCTTCAGCCTTACGCTGCCGGTAACTGCAGCCTGAGTTGACTCGATAAATGCCTCAAGTGAATTCCTAAGAGGATCGGCCCAGAGCCCTTCGTAAATGAGTGTTGACCATTGCTGGTCTACATTCTCCTTGAACCACAAGATTGATTTGGTCAACGTCATTTTTTCCAAGTCTTCATGCGCTGCCAACAAAACGCTAGCAGCTGGACATTCATAAACTTCCCTGGATTTGATTCCAACAACTCTATCCTCCAGATGATCGACCCTCCCCACCCCGTGTTTTCCAGCAATTAAATTTAGTGTTCTGATTAGGCTTACCAAGTCCTCGCGCTTACCATTTAATGCCACTGGAACCCCTCTTTCAAATTCTATTTCAATATACTCTGGCAAATCCGGTGCAGTTTTCTGAGACGATGTCCAAGCAAATGCTTCTTCGGGCGGCTCCGTCCAAGGGTCCTCCAGCCTGCCGCTTTCAATTGACCTGCCCCATAAGTTTTCATCTATGCTGAATTCACTTTTAGATGTTTTTATTGGTATACCCTTTTTTTTAACATATTCAAGCTCCTCTTCCCTGTTCATATTCCATTCCCTAACCGGAGAATATGCGTCTGCTTGAGGATATAGTGCCTTGATTGTTATCTCAAACCTTACCTGATCATTTCCCTTTCCTGTGCTGCCATGAGCTATAGCCCTGGCCTGCTCTTTCTTTGCGATTTCCACTGCTTTCATTACTATTAAAGGCCTAGCAAGCGCGGTTGCCAATGGATACTTTTTCTCATAAAGGCCATTTGCCTTTATGGACGGAAGAATAAAGTTCTTGGCAAATTCTTCCTTTGCATCTATAATATAGTGCTTCAGGCTGCCAGCCGAATACGCCCTTTCCTCAATCTCCTTGAAATCCTCCTGCTGCCCCACGTCCACTGTTACGGTTATTACGTCATCACCATACTTTTCCTTGATCCATCCTATTGATGCAGTTGTATCAAGCCCTCCTGAATACGCCAATACTGTTTTTCCCATATCACTAGCTGCTCAGGGGCAATGTTTATATATTTTTTGGACATAATTGACCATTAATTGAACAAAAATGGCCCAAATTGGTCAATCAATTAATAAGGCGGTGCATGAAATAATCGCATCTAATCTATCATATGACCAAGCGGTAACCATGGGTTATGCAAACCTGAGCGCTCTGGCTAGGTTAGTTCAACACCAACTTACGGCTCGCGGTCAGGTTGCTTCAAAAGAAGCTATAGTTTCCGCGCTAAAAAGGTATCATCAGGAAAAAGCTTACGAAAGGAAAGAATCGTACAAAGTGCTGGCAGAAAGCACCATATCCCTGAGCACGGACGTCACCAAACTTGTAGTAAACAGGAAAAAAGTGCAGGGACTGCTCGAAAAATTGATCTACCCGGGTCAGGGGGTGATTTACCTGCTAAGGATGCAGGATACTGCTACCCTGGTGCTTGAAAGGACAGCATTTGAAGCCGCGCTGAAGGTAATTCATTCAATTAAACGCGACGTAATTGAAATCAAGGAGGGGTTAACGTTAATTACAATACATAGCCCGGTGGAGATTATAGATACTGCTGGCTGTGTTGAACTTATTTATAGGTTTATAAGCGCCAGTGGGGCCAACATTGAGGATACAGTCAGTTCTTACACTGATACGCTGGTTGTAGTAAAAAATGAGGATGCAGGGGCGGCATTTAATTCATTAAATACTCTTGTTATGCACTCATCAAATTTTTTTAAAAAAAGGTAGAAATTTATTCGGGCATATTTGGCATGCCGCCTTCTCCGCCCATGCCACCCATTCCGCCCATACCGCCAGCACCGCCCTGCGGTCCTCCTGCCGGCATCTTGCTGGCCTTTGAAGCTATAACTTCGTCGATTCTAAGTACCATCGTTGCTGCCTCTGTTGCTGACCTCACAACCTGCTCCTTGACGCTTACCGGTTCAAACACGTTTTCCTTGTTCATGTCATTCACCTTGTTGTTGTAAGCATCAACGCCGTACCATATGCTTCCCTTTGAATGCGCTGCCCTAAGTTCCACCTGAACATCCAGTGGATCCATCCCAGCATTTTCTGCTAATGTTAGTGGTATCGAAGCTTCAAGCGCGTCAGCAAAGGCCGTAGCGGCTAATTGCTCCCTTCCGCTCCTCTTCTTTGCTTCTTCCTTTACATATAGCGCCATTTCCATTTCAGGGGCTCCCCCGCCTGCTACTACAACTGGCTTTTCAAGCACGTCTTTGATTACCATTATGGCATCATGAAGTGATCTTTCCGCTTCGTCAACAACCCTCTGGCTCCCGCCCCTTATGAGTATTGAGACGGCCTTGGGGTTTTTGCATTCTTCCACGAATACCCACTTGTCCTCCTCCACTTTCCTTTCTTCCACTTTACCGGCAAATCCTAAGTCATTTGGAGTGAGGTCGTCAATGTTTGTGACTATTCTTCCTCCAGTTGCCTTTGCTAGCCTAGACATATCGCTTTCCTTTACTCTCCTAACCGCCATTATCCCAGCCTTGGCCAGATAATGCTGTGCCAGGTCATCAATTCCCTTCTGGCAAAACACCACATTGGCTCCTACTGACTTTATTTTGTCTACCATCTGTTTTAACATTGAAGCTTCTTGGTCCAGAAATGCTTTCATCTTGGTCGGGTCACTTATCCTGATTTCTGCGCTGTATTCTGTCTTCTCTATTTCAAGCGGGGCGTTCAGCAGAGCAATTTTTGCATTGTTTATTGCCTTTGGCATGCCGCTGTGAACAACCTCCTTATCTACTATAATACCATTTACAAGCAATGTGCCTGATATTGATTCACCCTGCTTTTTGAGAACTGATACTGTATCTATGTCTACTTTGTAGGTCCCGTCATCCTTCTTTTCTGCGACCTGGAAAACGGCATCAATTACAACCTTGGCAAGGTAATCAGATTCCTCAAAGATAATCTTTGAACGCATGCTGGTCTTTGCAAGCTTTGCAAGCCATTCCTTATCTTCAGGAGAAATTTTGATCGCTATTGTTTGTAGCCTGTCCAGGGCCTTGCTAGAAGCCCACTGATAGCCGTCAACTATAATTGATGGGTGAATGTTCTTATCCAGAAGCTTCTTGGCTCCTTCAAGCAATCTTCCTGCAAGTACGACCGCACTGGTAGTTCCATCACCAACTTCGGAATCAGTTGCCTTAGCGATCTCCACAAGTATCTTTGCTGCGGGATGCTGAACATCCAGCTGCTTGAGCATCGTGGCTCCATCATTGGTTATAGTAACATCCCCCAGTGTATCAACCACCATTTTGTCCATTCCCCTTGGACCCAAGGATGTTTTTATGAGCTCAGTTATCACCAGAGCTGCATCTATATTATTTCTTATTGCATCATACCCTTTTGTTTCACTCGACCCTTCCTTCAATATTAAAACTGGCCCATATGGAGTTTGTTGTATTGACATATCAAATCACCTAACAGAACTATCCAACCGGCTTTATTTAAAAGCTTTTCTCTGTTGTTCAAGAAATTTGGAAGGTGTTTACAGCAGGAAGGTGCAGAA
>JBMFTE010000027.1:0-13046 GCA_049967195.1 Nitrososphaeria archaeon | reverse complement strand
ATAAAAACCGGAATGGAGTACAGGGCCAGATCTGTTCCGCTTGTTAGATCTGCCGATGCACTGGTGGCGCTGGGGGGTGGCGCTGGCACAATTATAGAAGTGATAATGGCATATTCTATGGGCAAGCCCGTTTATATTCTGCATAACTCCGGAATGAGTTCAGACAAACTAAGGCTGGCTTTTCCAGAATATATTGATGATAGAAAAAATTCAAAAATATTTTATTGTAAAAGTGGAAAAGAACTGGCTGAAGCCGTCTGTGGTTCTACCGGAAAGTCAGAAGTCACAGATTTTGGATAGGAATTCGTCCCAGCGTTCCATTGTTGCTTGCCAGTATGCCAGCTCCAATAAGAGGCGCGTCATGCCCTAACGGTGTAGGAATTATTTCAGGTATCCGGTTTATTGTGTAGTATTTAACTTGTTTGACAAGCTCATTTAACATCAGGTCTGAATTATTAAGAAAAACTGATCCGCCTATTGTAACTATATCAGGATCATAGGCATTTATTACTGATCCAATTCCAGCAGCACTTATCTTTGCGCACAGAGTTACAAAATCCCTGGCAGCAAGATTGCCATTCCTTGCCATTTTGAATATATCTGCTGCATCTACGGCGTTCAACCCTGTGTATTTTTTAAAAAATTTTGGCATATTTGCCCCACCGCAGTAAGCTTCCCAGTGTGATTTTCCACCACACCCGCACTGCATATCATCATCATAATTAATCACAAGGTGCCCTATTTCATGAGCGTTGCCATCCTTACCAAGAAGCACATGGCCGTCGATCACTACTCCGGCTCCAATTCCCGTGCTCATTGTTATGTAGACCAGGTTATCAACATTCCTTCCAGCGCCAAAAACCAGCTCAGCTAGGACTGATGCCACACAATCATTCTGAAGATATACGTGAGAGTCAAGTTTTTTTTCCAATTCATTTACAATATTTATTTCTCTGTCGATCCAGTTTATTGGCCTTATTGTTCCCCTTTTTAGGTCAAGGGGACCGGCTGATGCCAGGCCCACACTTTCAAAATTTGTAGATGACGCATAATCCTTTAAAAAATTAAAAACCTTGTTCTTATCAACGCCTATCATGCTGGTTGTTTCCCTGTGGATTATCCTTTGCCCATCCCATAAACCAACTCTTAAATTGGTCGCTCCAAGGTCAATAGCAAGATATTTAGCAGGCATCTATTTATCTTATACCATCAATAATAAAACAGTTTTGCTGTTAGGCAACTGCTTTGATAAATTCTGCAATTGACGGGGCTAAATCTATTGCTTCCACACCATTCCAGAGGATTGTATTTGTTGAAATTATGTTAGCCATTGGAAACAAGGGTGATGGATCATTTGCGAAGTATGTTGAAAATACATATATGTTATACAGCTTTTCAAAATACGTAAAGATTACCGGCTTGAGCGATAACGGGTCTTCGATAAAATTATCAATTATAAGTATATCCTTTTCGCTTTTTCCTATTGAATTTTCAATAACTTTGGCTTGCACAAGCAATTCGCTGTTGAACGTTATAACTTTGGCCTTTATGCCACTCTGCTTAAATTTACTTATAAGCATTGGAAATGCTGATAGGTTTACTGCTGGCTTTCCTGTAACTCCGAGCTTTGATATGGGCGTCAGGTCAAAAAAGATAACCCTGCCTATTTCACTTATTCTGTACATTTCTTTTTCAAAATCCTTTAAGTCACCATCCCTCTGATGGAGGCTTGGCAGCGGCAATAGGGCTTCCACGTAACCTACTGACGACAATGACTCGATGACGTTTTTCAACTTTCCCGTTTCCTCAGCTGATTTGCCCAAATAGCTCCACAGGACTAGGAATCTTTCACCTGATGGAAAAGGCGCTGATGAAGGGTATGCATTTGACCCTGTCAGCTTTGAAAGTAGCGACGCTAGGTACTTTAGCCTTGGATCGTATATTATCGAAAAATTTTTCATTTTTCAGTTTTCCTTCTTTTCTGTGGTTGGTTCTTCTTGCGGAGATTCTTCAACGGGCTTTGGTGCAGGTGTAGTTAAAAGAGTGTATCCTATCCATGCCAGCACTCCAAGCAGCGCTGCTACCGCGATAAATGCTGTTACCTGCAAGAGTATTAATGGATAAACAATGTCTAGGTAGGCATAAACAAGAATTACAATTATGCTAACAACCATTATCAGTGCTCCTAGCGCCTTATCATTGCTCATATGTTTTTGTATTGAATTATGCATTTAAAAACATTTTTGTTTTCACCGTCAATCAAATTCAGCCTCAACCGCGCCAAGTTTGCTCACTTTGCCTATGTCATATCCATTAAGCGTGATAGCCTCCAAATCAGCTACATTTACCTTAAAAAACGGTATCTGCATATTAAAATTTTTGATTGCAAATCCTGGCAGAAGGTCGTTAAACGGTGGCATAAGGATTAAAGTTTTTTCGCCAAGTTTGCCAATCAGCCAAACCGGATACTTCCCGCCTGCATACTTGATGAAAAAATGAAAGTGAGCCATTATGATTATGTCGGATTCGCTTGCCGCCTTTGAAGGCCTTGCATGACCATGAAGGAGAGCTATTTTTTTGCCCTGTTCTTCCAAAACTAATCCGGTAGAAGGCCCAAATTTTATCTCGTTTCCAAGAATTTTGTCCAACAGGGCATCATGGTTGCCCGGAATAAGTGTAACTGTAAACTTTTCCTTCATAAAAGAAATAAGCTGGAAAAGCTCCTGTGACTCTTCTATCGGGGGCGTGATTATGGAGTTCTTAAGATCACCTACGATGTACAGTTCGTCAGCCCCGCTAAGCTCTGCTATGGACAAAATCCGTTCCTTGTATCTGGGGAGCATGTTTGGTATATGGATTCCGTTATCCCTTGCGGCCAGTTCATAACCGACGTGCAAGTCAGCTATGGCAACTTTCGAGTGCCCTATCCTCAGGGCGGGATAACCTTCTATAAATCTCAGAGATTCAGGTAAGGATGAAACGGCGCTCACTTTGTCTTCTCTAATACCAGCGGGGCTACCTCTGAAAATGCATATTTCACAAGGTCATCAAGCGTGCCCTTTGAAAACATTGTTATTACGCAATTTCGTGTTAAGCCAATAATCTGGTTTATGTTCTTTGCCTTTACTACAATGTACCACAAAAGGCCATGATCCTGATATTCCTTAAACAGGTCTGTTTGCGAAAGCATGTCCCCGTACAATGCAAGCACGTTAACGTTGGGGATATCCACCTGATCAAAGTATGCTACCCTAGTTTCATCCAGGCTCTGTTGGTAGTAATTTAAAAACACCGGAGGCTCAATCCTTGCTTCAACCACAAATCCCGGCCTTATAAACAGCGCCTTGCTTATTTCATTGGCCATATAATTAGCCAGCGGTTTCTTTGCCAATATGAACAAAAACATAGTCTCATTGACCGTTTTGAAAAAGATGGGTATGGACACTGTCGATACACTTGGCTTTTTCCCGCCCCTAGTTCCTAGGTAGACGATTTTATCCCAATATATTGTTCCAGCAAGGTCATTGTCTGTAACAGAAGCAACCGAAATCTCTATGGTAAGGTTGATTTTGCTTTCAGGATCCTCCTGCGTAACCTTGAATGAGGCAAGCTTCTCCGCTAGGCTTTGCAACCTTTCCTGAGTGTTAACCTTGAACAGCTTACCTGCTAACATAAGACTTCACTAAGTGTATATATTTGTATTGGGTTTATATTCTCCCTGCGCGCTTTCCTTTAGAAGCTCTGCTTCGATAGTTTCTGCCCCTTTAATGAGCGGCAAAATATCAACCTCAAATCCATAATATTCAGAAGTAACCTGCACGGCTGTTGCTGCCGCTCTTGGGTCAATTCTGTCAGACGATGCATATACTAAAACTGCAGCTGCTGGAAACTTCATTATCTCAAAATAATTTAGGAGTATGGCTACTGGCCCGACTATTATGTGATCATCCTCCAGGGGCTTGGCCTCCTTAAGTATACCCTTTTTGTTGAAACTTGATGTAGTGGCTATTCTAAAGAGCGAGTTGTCATTTTTCAGTGAAGAATCAAGCCCTCCAATAAGGAAAACTTCCTTGACGCCCCTTTTCATTATATTATCGGCAAATTCCCTGTAAAATGCGACCTCCTGTTCCTTTTGTAATGGGACATCAACTTTGAAAAGCGATAATTTTTCATTCTTGTATATCTCGTATGGAGTACTTATTTTACCACCGTTAAGCGTGGAAACTGGTGCACCGTAACTGTAATCCACAATGCAACATCTTTGTAAAGAGAGCTTCTGTATCAGGTACTTGACAGACCAGTAACCAGTCGCACCTATTCCATGGAATCCGCTTATCAGGCTTGATCCTTTTAATGATACATTTCTTGGGTAAAAAGTTATAGAATTCAACCCGTAAGAGATAAATTTATGCGATTAAAAAACATATTGGTTATTATTTCCAAGGGAACTGTACCAGCTCAGATGCGGCAAGAATTTATCTTGCGGAGATAAAAGGGCAGAGAACAAGGCTGATGCTATCAGTATGTCAATGAAGCAGAAAACAAATTCTGACAAAACCAATCATGGCTTCAGGCTTTCTTTTTTGTAATTTTCCTGTATTGTTTCTTCTACCTTCATAAAATATATTTTCGTAGCTATCGGCATTTTTGGTAGATTATCTTCAATGGCCCTTACAAGATATGTTATACCCCTTTTTGATATATCAACCTTAAATTTCATAGGTAATATGGGATCTTGAATTACTGCAAACTTATCTTTAATCTCTCCTGGCGCTATTTTTTGGTAATCTTCCTGTATTATTTGATACCATTCCATTAAAACTTCAGGTGACAAACCCTCCTTTTGGTCAACTATTGTCTGTACAAGTTTGGCAATTGTGTCAATGCTTAAGACATCATCGCTCATTTTGGAACATTATGCAAAGGCAGGTTAAAAAAGTTTATCTCTTAATGCACTGTTGCCTATCTGAAAAGCGGCGCGAAACAGGTTCTCCCGATGGTTAATTAGGGGACGTTGATTTCACGCGATCAGGCCTCATTGAATAATATGGAGATGAACGTCATAAATGAACAGCCCTGCATCGACCACTCCTGGAAGAAGCCTTACTTTTTCATATACTGGCCTCAAATCGTCCTGGTCAGAATACGTTACGTCTATTATTGTGTTTCCATTTTCTGTAAACAGCGGATACCCTTTTTGATCTTTCCTTAGTTGCCATTTTAAACCTAAACTATCCAGTTTCCTCTGAACCAGGTTGATTGCAAATGGTATTACTTCAACGGGCAGGGGATGTACCAACTTCCTGGATATTTTTTCCCTTGTAATAAATACATGCCTTTCATGCGCCATTTCCCATATTATCCTTTCCCTTGTTAGAGCCCCCCCTCCACCCTTTATAATATAATTATTTGTAGAGCTAACTTCGTCAGCACCGTCTATTACTATATCAATCCCGTACATGGGAGGTTCTATGATGGTATAGTAATCCGAAACCAGAAACTTGATCTGGGATGACGAAGCAACAGCATTGGGTTTAATCCCCAATTTTTTAAACTCCATTCCCAATGCCCTTGCTACCTTGTACGCTGCCATGCCGCTGCCAAGCCCAATTACAGGAGAAGGCTTTTGGTTAGCTATGCTTTTAACAAAATCATCCAGGGTGTTCTCCATAGCCTTATGTTGGGTACAATTATATTTGAGCATATCGCAGCGACTTTGGATCTGTTGGCAATCAAATTTCCAGATAATCCAGCATTTCATTAATTTTAGTCTCTGCAAGGCCAACTTTATGCAGTATAGTATATCTTTCCGGCCTCAGTGCTGGCGCCATAATTATGGCCCTAACTATCGTTTCCCTGTTAATGCCCAGCTCCTTATAAGAAACTGGGAGCCCTGCTTTATTTAGGCTTGATTTTATTTTGCTCCAATTTAATTTATAAAGATAAGAAGTAAAGACGGTGCTAATTCCGACCTTTTCACCATGCATCCCCTGGCCAGGTGCAAGCACATCCAGCGCATGAGTTATAAGATGTTCACTCCCGCTAAGTGGCCTGCTTGATCCACCAATGCCCCCCGCAACGCCGGCACTTATTAGCGCCTCCAGCAGTGTCCTTACAGAAGCCAGTTGAAGGTTGCCTATGCCTTCAGCACTTGCAAGTGCATGTCTGGCACTTTCTAAGGCCAGCTTTGACGCATATTCACCGTAATATTCTCCTTTTTCCTTCCATGCCAGATACCAGTCCCTTACTGAAGTTATTTTGCCGATTAAATCCCCCAATCCGCTGTTGATTTGGTCTTTTGGAGCCCGCATTATCATTGATACGTCAGCCACCACCCCCAGTGGGGGCTTAACCTTGAGCGAGTAAGGATATTTACCACCCCTTAGCGAAGAAAATGGGCTGGCGATTCCGTCATTTGAGGCATTTGTAGGCACACTGAGCACTGGTCTGCTTAGCTTAAAGCCCACATATTTTGCTATATCTAAGGTTTTTCCCCCTCCTATTCCAATTACAAAATGGTAATTGGCGGATCCTGCCTCAGCAAGCACCCTTTCGGCTTCGTCGTAAGTTGGTTCATTGACAATAAAGGTATCATATGATAGATCTGAAAGTGCACCGTCAATTTCATGACTAAATATCTTTTGTACATGCGGACCAGTGATTATCAGGCCCTTATTTTTAAATTTAAATATCTCTGAAATATTATTTCTGTTAAATGACCCGTCTCCGATTATTACTATTTGAGGCAACTCCATTATATGCTGCACCTTAACTCCCCCTCATGAAATCTTCAAGCTTTGATTTATAATCTTCTAACGCATCTTCAAAAATCAAATGGTGGTTTTCCTTGATAATCTTTCCCCCCACTATAACATCCTTTACAGCTTCCGGCCCACCCTGATAAACTATCGAGGATACTAAGTCCCATGACGGCTTGATTTTTGCAAGGTCCACTGTAATAAAATCAGCCAGCATCTCTGGCTTGAGATATCCGGCAGATATCCCCAGTGCCCTGTGCCCATTTACTGTGGCCATCTTTAACGCCTTTCTAGAATTGATTTTAGTATCAGCATTGCCTGCCCTTGACAACATTACAGCCAGCTTCATTTCATTAAACATGTCCAGGGTTTCGGAACTACCTGCACCGTCAGTACCCAGACTTACGTTCACATTTAGATCTTCCATTTTACCTATTTTTGCAATACCGCTTCCAAGCCTGGCATTTGAAGCAGGACAGTGAGCAACATTTACGCCGGCTGCTGCAATCTGGGATATTTCTTCATCGCTGAGGTGCACTGCGTGTGCTGCTATCAATCCCCTCCTAAGCAGGCCCACAAAATCCAAATACTGAACCGGGCTTAACCCGGTCATTTTTTTTATATGAACACTTTCTTCAAGAGTTTCAGAAAGATGAATCTGCACCTTATAGCCCCTGATTTTAGCTATTTCAACCAGCAGGTCCTTGGAAACTGCATAAAGGGAATGAGGGGAAAGAACCATTTCTATGCCATACTGGGCAAGCGAACTGGCATAACTGTCAACATTCCTGACCCTTTTCCAGCTTTCTTCCTTCATATATTCCACTGTATCCAAAAAGGAAAGCGCCAGCTTGGCTCTTACGGGGAAATCAAGCTTGATTAAGGCGTCCACCATCGGCTGGATGTCATAAAAATCCAGGAATGACGTTATCCCAGAATCCAGCATTTCGCTGATTCCCACGATATTGCCTGTTACCAATTGTTCATGTTTTAATTTGCCTTCAATTTTCCAGATTTTTTCAAGCCATGAATGCAGATCATCTTGCTCGCCTATGCCCCTCATCAGCGTCATGGCTACATGAGAATGTGTATTGGCAAAGCTGGGGAGAATTATTGATCTGCCCAGATCATAAACTTCATCAAAATCCATTTCTTTCTTAAAGGGCCCGGCATAAATTATCTTCCCATCTTCCACCAAAAGAGCCGGGTCAGAAATCGGCTGCCATTCAAAACCGGGCAGCATGTATTTTGCTTTAAATAATTGTTTCAAGATTTTCTTTGATACTTTTCGGAAAATTGCACTTCATTGATTTCTGAAAAGAGGGCAAAATAATCATTTGCTATTGCCCTCTTTAAGTATTGTATCCCGTCCATCAAGTAAGTTTCCGGGGGTAGCTCTATTTTGAGGATACCATCTGCAAATGTGAATTGGGGATTCTCGACATCAATTCTCCTCTGTAGCACATTTACTACTTTTTCGTTGAAATCAACCAATTCCTTTACAATTTCTACATCATATATTATGGTTTTACCTGCCAACCGGTCATTGAAGTCCACCTGAACTCTTCCACTTCCAATTGATATCACCGAACCCACCTGTTTATCAACTTCCACTTCTGTACCAACCTGCAGGTCCTTTGCTTTGTCACCGAATTTTCTGAGCGGAATTACTCTGACTTTTGCCGGATTCCACGGACCAAATGCCTTTTCAGGCGGCAGTTCTATTGTCTTTTTGTCCCCAACATTTAAATTTAATAGCTCATCGTCAAGGGATTTTAAAACCCAGCCCTTTCCTAACGCAACTAGGCTGGGTTTATATTTTGAACCTTCCTTGTATAATTTAGAAGTTTTAGCTACATCTTCAACTGTTGTTTCTATTATATCGCCAGTTTCCTTTACTTTAGCAGTATAATTTAGCAGAATTAAAGATCCCTGCTGCAACTTTTACTCCAACCCCTTCAACTTATCCAAGGCGATGGATATAGCTTTATCTGTATCTGCCTGGTAGCCGAGTTCCTTTAATGAAAAGCCCGCAGCAGCAATTGTCGGTAGCACCTTGGACTTTTCGATTATACCCATGTTCCCTATCCTGAATATTTTTCCCTTAAGCTCACCGAAGCCTCCGGTTATAATTATGTTGTAACTCTTTTCCATGGCAGACCTAAATTTGATGTCATCTATTCCAGGAGGATATTTGATGGAAATTACGACATTAGACCTGAATCTTTCCTCCACAAATGGCTGAAGGCCCATTGCCTGAAAGGCGGCGTAATACGCAGATGCTGCTATTCTGTGCTTGTTCACCCTTACGTCTATGCCCTCCTTTGATATTTTGGATAGCGCTGTTTCCAGCGCATAAAAGATGGGAAGGGCTGGCGTAAAAGGCGTTTCATATTTTGCCAAGTAGTCAACATAACTTGCATAGTTAAAGTATGTTGATAGAGGCGGATTTTTCCTCACAAAGTCAACCACTTTATCACTTACACCCACCAAAGCAACGCCAGGAGGGGTAAACAGGCATTTCTGGCTGCCT
The DNA here is from genome assembly GCA_049967195.1 of Nitrososphaeria archaeon. Lineage (GTDB taxonomy): Archaea > Thermoproteota > Nitrososphaeria > Conexivisphaerales > UBA164 > KM4347-05. Next base: position 3,755 of record JBMFTE010000027.1, on the reverse strand, counting down.
GCTATTACTACATCGGCCTTCCATTCATCCATTGGCAATTCATCCCCGCCGAAAACCGAAATTGCGTCCAACACATAAAATAACCCGTATTTTTCAGCAATTTCGCCCAACTCTTTTGCCATCCTGTAAGTTGTTCCTGGAGATGTATCATTATAAACCAAAAATATCCCCCTAGCATCCTTATTTTCTTTCACAGCTGTTTCGATGTTTTCAACCGTGGGCGCTGTGCCAAATGGAGCATTTACACGCACGGCTTTGCTTTTTGCAGTTTCTATCTGAGAAGCCAGACGGCCACTGAATTCGCCAAACACAGGAACTATGGCCTTGTCACCAGGTTTCAACAGATTCATGACAGCTGATTCCGCTCCACCCGTGCCTGAGGAGCTTAAAACCACTACATTTCCCTTTGTTTTAAATATCTGCTTTGATGCATCCTCTATGCTTTTCATTAAGCGGTGAAAGTCCTCACCCCTGTGGTTTATTATTGGCTTGCTCATTGACAGTAAAACATCATCTGGCACATCTACAGGCCCAGGTAGCATAACATTTCTTCTTTGAAACTCCAATTACCTATCACCACTTACCCTTATTCAATTAGCTAATAAATATTTAACTAATTTCCAGCTATCATTATATATTAAACCAGCCGAAAATTCACGGCTACAACAGAATTATTGTAATGGCAGCCATCAATTTTTAGAATTCAAGCTCTACAACTTGCAACCTTTTTCCTGTCGTGTCTGGCAGTATGGCGCTGCCCTTATATGCGTCACCGTAAATCAAACCAGCCAATTCTCCATCAACAGTGATTTCTGCCTGAAATGAGCCCAGAAACAGCTGGTCAGAAGATGAAAGGTACGCCACTATTCCCCTCATAAAATCTGACAGCGGTGTTGTAATATCTGTGTCGCAGCTTACTGCTCCATGATCTTCATGTGATTCGAATTCATAATTGCACTGATCTTTATTTTTCCCTAAAAAATTTGCAATTGTATCCTTTAGGTTGATTCCTTCTGATGTTGGGAACAATTCCCCCAGAAAGCCCAGATGGGGAACTACGTTATCACTGATACGGGCCATTTCTTTATCAAGTTTATTCCACCCAGATTCAGATACTTTAAACATTGACATTTCTAAATTACTGTATTTATTAAATATTTCTGAACAAGATTGTGGTGAGGCCCATAAAGCTGCACTTTGGCATTTATTATCAGAACGTGAAACAAAAAATTATAAAACGCCAGTATTACAGCACCATCAAAGCGAATTAGAAATGTTTAAATAGGCTGAACAAATAAATAATACATTGAAGAGAATATGTCAACAAAAGATAACGGAGAACTCGAACTTCCTACTGGAACTCCAAAAACTTGGTCACTTGTGGCGATAATAGTCGGCATTCTGGATCTGATTACAATACCCTATGTCATGACATGGAGCTATCACTATAACTACCTTGATGTTGAAATAAATAGCGTTATAGCAATCATTATAATTTTACTTGCCGCCATAGATTACATGCAAAAAAGTAAAAACGGCAAAGGGCTGGCCATCCCAATTGTTCTGCTGATTCTGGGCTTTGTTGTGTTTTTCCTTTTCCCGCAGTCTTATTCAACACCCTATATAATGCAGTACCATCTTTACATAATAAATACGGAAACATCACATCAGGCATTTTATGTGTCTAACTATAAAGCAAGAGATGGACTATGGGGACTAAGTTTTGCATGGGGTCTAATACTGTGGCTTATAATGGCCCTAGACATATATGTTATCAAAAAACAGCCTGCAAAGTAAGGCTACATTTTTTTAATTTTTTTAGCACTAGTTGTACTCATGTTATATTATTGAATTAACCATTGTCAAGGTCCAGATTGCGAATAGTCCAGCTCAGGCAGGTCTGAAACATCATCATACCATCTTTTCCTCGTTCCTATGATGTTTCTGATTTTCCAATTTGCGCTTTTAGGCGACTTTTCGATTTCATGTGTAAACGTTAGGATTTTCCCACCAACTACCTCCTTTAATTCCTTATCAGCAGGAAGTTCATATAAATAATGTGAAACCTTTGTTAGATTATCTGTAAATGTTTTATATATCCCCCAGTCGCTGCAGGTGTATTTATTTATGTATTTGGGTTCTATATTACGGCATGGTTCAGCACCAAATTCATGATCCAGAAAAATTACCAGTATGTCCTTTATATCCTTCTCATTAAGATTTGCTATCTGTAGCTTGGTCATTAAAAGATCGCTTACGGGTAATGTTGGTTTGCAGAGAAAAAGCCTGTCCTTGAAGTCAAATTTATGGGACATTTCAAATCGATTAAAAAATACATCTACTCTCCTGCCATTATCCTCATTGATAAAAATTAACCTCCTGTTACCGTAAATCGCATTGAACCTTTGATTCGCCTTATATCCCACACCATTAAAAAATTCAGAAATGGCTTTTAATTCATTTCTTAGGCCAATTACATCTATATCATCGTATTCCCTCTTGAAAAGCAATTTTGATGCTGAAGGGCATACGTGCCAGATTCCGATGCCGCCGATCAGCCTGATTGTTAATCCTTTCATCTCGGATTCCTTGATTATTGCCTCGGATTCCTTGATTATGTCATTTAGTGGTAATTTATATCACCCTGTTGTTAACATATAATTTATTACCCTGCCGTTATCAATTTTAATAAGAGCACCATGTAAAATTCCGTACTGGTAATCGCTTCCGGGGTTAATAATAAGAGTGCTGTTCAGCATTTTTGCCGCTCTGGATTCGTGTACATGTCCGTGCAGTCCAAGCATGGGCTGATACTTTTCCAGCATTTCCCTTACTGCCATGCTGCCCACAGCCTCCATCACCGGTATTCCAGATGTGGTCACAGGCCTAAACCATTGGTCAATTTTGGGTGCTAAATCAAGGCCACTGTTAAAGGGTGGGGGATGAATGTTAAATATTGATTTTTCAGGCGCTTTCAAATTTGTTGCCATGGCCTCAATTTTTTCACGTAGGGCTTCTTCTGTTATATCTCTCGGTGCATGCCAGGGTGTCATATTTGCATATCCCGTGCTTATCATCTCATATCCATTTACATCTATGACCTTGCCTTCTGGATGAATTATGGCATCGGAAGAATCAAGGATGCTGTCTAACTCCATCGGGTCGTCGTTTCCCGCATTAATTATCACGTTTACCCCTTTCAGTTGTGTTTCCACGAGCCTAATCCATTTTTCGAGCCTTTCTTTCATTGAGTCGAGGAACGCTTTGGTTATTGCTTTTTCGTCATGCATAAAATCATCGTAAGCTTCTTCATTTATTTTATATGGATAATAACCGTAATCTGCCTCTTCATCATAATATCTGCGTTCTTGAGTTTCTGAACTGATCGATAGTTTTTGGCCAAAATAATCTACCATAATCGACCCATTTTTTTTAACTACAAAGGGAATTATTGCCTTTCCCGTCAAATCGCCGCCAATAACCATTACATCGGCTTTATAGGTCCTGTAGGCACCAATGAATTTTTTAAAACATTTTTCGGAACCGTGAAGATCTGTTGCAAAAAATAATTTTATACTATTCATTATAAGATTAAAGTCAATTGGCCTGATTATAAATTTTTTACCGATCTTAAAACAATCAATCTTAAGCAATGGATCATCAACATGTTTCTGTTCTTAAAAATTATATAGTCAATAAACAGTAGTCCCGCAGGTATAGCATTTCGCTCTTTTAGATAAATTTAAGTGGACCTC
>JBMFTE010000026.1:0-13160 GCA_049967195.1 Nitrososphaeria archaeon | reverse complement strand
TGCGAGCCTCATCGATGAAGCGGGACGCGTCCAGCTTTAGCTGGGCGTAGTTCACCAAAGCAGCAAAATCGGTAACCGCATATGATACTAATGATGCAGCATTCAGTGAATTGCAGAAAGCAGGCGTAAAAACCATCAGAGGAGACCTGTGTCAAAGGCAGGACGGTGCCTATAATCTACTATTCATGTCTAAAGTTTATCATGGGCTGAGGATGGTATGCAAGGATGCAGTTTTAACCAATTTTGTAAGGATGGCAAAGCAATATGTTGCCATAATGAATTTTAAAGAGGGTATATTTTTTGGACCCCCGTTTAAAGTGAGACAGGAAGAAGTAATTGGCGATACAAAGAAACATGGTTTTATGCTCGTAAGATCAAATGACCTGAAATTTCATTATATTATACTTTTTAAAAAGGAACCAAGTGCTTAAGAGAAGCTCAATTGCTTTAGTCAAATGCAATAACTGAACAAAAGTGTGACGCGGCGGAATGAGGACACAATGTTCCCTAATGTAAGGGCATATGTCAAGCAAATTTTAGGTAAAGCTATCTACCAAACATTTAGTGATTTATTAACCTATTATGGTTAATTAACATAAATATTTATAAGAACATAGTTAATAATTATCGCATGGAATTTTCGGAGCTAGACAAAAAACCCATCAGTAAACTTGTTTTGTATGTGACAATCCTTGTAGGTCTTGGTTCATTTCTTGATGGATATGACTTGTTAAATATTAGTATAGCGTTGCCCTTTATCACAAAGACAATGACAGTTGCTGCCAGCATGCAGGGAATGCTTGGCACCGGCACATACCTAGGTGGGGTTGCAGGAGCGGCACTGTTCGGAATTTTTAGTGATCTAAGAGGCAGAAAGACCGCACTGATAGTAGATTTAACATTTTTTATGGCAGCTTCGCTTATTTCAGCTATCATTACATCCCCCATCCAGTTACTAGTTCTCAGAATTGCAATTGGATTTGGTATAGGGGCAGATATAGTATCTGGCCCGGCACTGTTATCTGAACTTTTGCCTATAAAGAATAGAGGCAGATTGTTGGGAACCTCCCTCTTTATGATGCCTTTGGGTGGGCTGGTAAGCGTCATTATAGCCTATTTTTTATATAATTCAGGAATAGGCGCACCTTTGATATGGCGGATCATTTTTGCGCTTGGAGCTGTACCGGCAATTATAGTCATTATATTGAGAAGCTGGTTACCTGAATCCCCCAGGTGGTTATTAAAATTTGGTAATTCTTTAAAATCTTCCAACAAATTCAAACCGTCCATTTCCAACACTCCCAAGCACAATTATTCCGTGCTTGCTGGCAAGTATAAGAGGGCGTTGGTTTACTCTTCTGTGGCTTGGTTCAGTGCTGGCACGACTTCTATATTCACCATCTTCTCACCTATGATACTTGAAAAATCTGCATTGAAGGGATACCCTCAGATGATATTGCTGACTGCCACGATATGGGTGGCAGCAACTGGTGGGGCTGCTTTTGCCATAGCCTTGCATGACACTGTTGGCAGAAAGAATCTGCTTGCCGCCTCAATGACACTACTTGGGATTTCAGATTTATTGCTTGGCATTGCGTTTACCAGCAAAGGCTACATCATGGAAACGGTGCTGGCTGGCGCGATGTTTTTTTCATTTATGAATATAAGCGTAGCATACGTCATACAGACCGAAGTTTTCCCGACGGAAATCAAAGGTTTCGCTGATGGAATTACGTTCACAATTAACAGGCTGGCAAATTTTGCTTTTGGGATCTTGGTTCCGGTGATGTTGGTGCTGAACATAATTAGGCAATTTATGTGGTTTACCGGTATAGTGGTTATTGCGATGGTCGTCATAGTGCTGATTACAGGTATTGAAACAATGGGGAAAGGGCTTGAAAAAATACAGCAGGAGGTCATGCGCTGCTAAATTTTCTGCTAACATAACTTATTGCAAATTTGCGATTTTTATGTTTGAAAGCAAAACACCTTACCTGTTCCAGTTATAGCGGTGCTGATAAAGCTGCACTTTATTATCAAAACACAAAACAGAAACTATAAAGCGACAATATTACGGCATCATCTTATTGGTAAATTTTAAATATTGTACATGAAATTATATATCTGCAAATGTCGTTTAACATAAAAAATTATATAAATGAAAACTTTAGCGGTTCTCCTTCCAAGTTAACTGTAATAAGAAAAATGTTACTCTATGGCATATCAGTAAAGAACAAAAAGCTTTATTGTAACGATGTCGAGATACCTTACAAGTCTTTGGCGATAGCATGTAATGTAGACCAAAGAGTGGTAAAATCTGCTGTCATTTCTATAACATCTGATGCCGCTCTTGGCAGCATATTTAGAAAAATTGGGTCAACAGTCAACCTGAAGGAGGTTGCCACCCAAATGGGATTTGGTGTGCTTGTAATTACAGCTTATGCACCAAATGAACCTGGCATTATAGCTTCAGTTAGCAAAATCATTTCCGATTTTGGCATTAATATAAGGCAGGTAATAGTTGACGACCCTGAATTTTTTGAAGAACCAAAACTCTATATTATAACTGAAAAACCGCTTCCGGGCGAAATACTGCCTGAAATAAAGAAATTGAAGAATGTAAAAAGCATTACTCTATTTTAAAAGTGTGTTAGGAGCTTAGGGAAAACCTCAATTGCTTTAGCAGGCGCACATCAAAATTCCATAATGTTACAGACTTCTTTTTATAACCTGTTACAGTGTGCTTTCGGCATATAAGTTCAGGGAGTGCACGTTAGCCGGGACGGTCCGATGTCAGCATAAACCAGCTGCGGGGCATTACATGGATGCGAGCCAAGCGCCAATTAAACAGGTTGCCTAGGGACACAGATGACATGGGAGCTCAGCGTGGGATGGTGTCATGCGTACATTGAGGCGTAGGATCCAAGATCAAGTAGTCCGTGTCCGGAGAAGCTCATTAGAATAATCTTCTTTTTTTGATCTCTTTTTGCAATATCTGCAATTTCGCTTATTATCGGCAATGCGTGTGCAGTTTCAGGAGCTGGAATATACCCTTCCATTCTTGCATAGAGCTCCGCATATTTGAACACTGTTTCCTGGTCGTAGTCTCTGGGCTGAACTACTCCATTTTTCATAAGAAGGCTGAGCGATGGAGCTACACCATGATATCTTAATCCACCGGCGTAGATCGGGGGAGGAATAAAATCATAACCTATGGAATACATCTTCACAAGGGGCAGTATTTTTCCGGTATCAGGATAATCGTATTTGTATACGCCCCTGGTCATTTTTGGCACCTCAAATGAACCGGCCGCTATGTATTCTGCGCTTTTGTAATTACTGTAGAACGGAAACGCAAGGCCGGAATAGTTGGATCCTCCTCCTACAACCCCAATTATATAGTTGGGTTCAATTCCATTAATTTCAAGCTGTTTTTTTGCTTCAAGTCCTGCAATTGTCTTATAAAGTATATCTGCATTTACTACGCTTCCTACATTGTACCTTCCATTGTGTTCGAGTGCATATTCAACTGCTTCACTTATGGCTATTCCAAGGCTGCCATTTTTATTTTTTTCATCTTTCATTAATTCTTGGCCAATTCGTGTAAGCGTGCTCGGGCTGGGATTAACATCCCCACCCAGCATTTTCATCATCGTAACTCTATATGTCTTCTGGTAATATGATGCACCAGCCATGAATATTTTTGCTTTTAAATTATTTAGTGACGATGCCATTGCTACCGCAATTCCCCACTGACCGGCACCTGTTTCTGTTGTTATAAGGTCTACGCCTTCCATCTTAGAGTAATATGCCTGCGCCAGCGCGCTGTTTATTTTATGTGAGCCAGCAAAGGTGTACCCTTCCATTTTCATATAAATTTCAATCGGCGCGTTAAAATAATTTTCAAAGCGCTTGGCCCTTATTATCGGGGTTGGCCTGCCAACCTGGAAATAGAGTTCCCTTACATCATCAGGCATCTTTATGTTGCGTTCGGTAGAGAATTCATGTTCCAGCACCCTTGCCGGAAAAACGCTCTTTAGAACTTCTATCGCCTTGCCTGTGTCATCACGTGGTGGCGGCAACTGTTCCGGAAGGTCAGGCAGTATATTGTACCAGTAATCCGGCATTTCGTCCTGTTTAAGGTCTATCCTGTTTGTCATGCTTTAGGTTATAGCATTAATGTATTTATAGTTTACTTTATGATATTTTTAATACATTTAGGCATTTGGAAAACCGACCTAAATTTAAATAGTGAAATCCAACATTTAACGTGCATGGAGAATATAAGTTTGGGAAAAAGCGATGTCAAAGTATCTAGAGTTGGCATTGGAACATGGCAGGCAAGCTTCAGTGAATGGGGCAGTGACGTTGATGATAATAACATTATCCAGGCTGTGCACCGATCTTATGAACTGGGTGTAAATTTTATAGATACGGCTGAAATTTATGGCAATGGGCATTCTGAGATAGTGGTGGGAAAAGCAATTAAGGATTTAGATCGGGAAAAAATAGTTGTAGCCACAAAGGTTCACGGGGCGCATCTGAGGCACGACGAACTTATAAAATCAGCAGAGCTTAGCATGAGACGACTTGGCGTCAAATATATTGATTTATATCAGATTCATTGGCCAGACCCTTGGGAGCAAATACCACTTAAGGAAACCATGAAGGCAATGGAAGAGTTATATTTAGACGGAAAGATAAAGGCTATAGGCGTTAGTAATTTTGCCGTAAGGGATTTGGAAGAATCGCTGAACTGTCTATCGAGGGCAAGCATAGTTTCCAATCAGGTAAGATACAATATGCTTCAAAGGGAAATTGAAGAGGAGGTTATGCCTTACTGCAAAAAGAATGGAATAACAATAATTGCATGGAGCCCTCTTGCTCAGGGGGCACTGACGGGCAAATACAATGAAGGTAATCTGCCAAACGATCACATAAGATCAGGCAATGAATTGTTTAAGAAAAACAACATAAACCAGATCTCCAATTTGCTCAAGGTTATGGAAAAAATAGCTAAAAAAAGGGGAAAAACTTTATCTCAGATAGCGCTTAACTGGTTATTATGTCATGATCAGGTTGTACCAATACCCGGCGCTAAGACACAGCATCAAGCGGAAGTAAATGCGGGTGCAACTGGGTGGAAGCTTGAATGTGAAGAACTGAATGCTATAGAAGAAGAACTTGAAAAAATAGACATAGATTATATGTAACATCTTAAAGTGTCGTGCTTTCGGCTACGTCGAAGCTTGCATTTGCTTAAGGTTCGTGCATCTTGCCTGTGTTTCTATTAGCATTTGATAATGCGCCGGTAATGCGTCACGTTATTTCAGGTTTCCTGTGCATTTTAGGAAGACTGATTTTAGAGCTAAACAATGCACAGCAAAAATGCAAGCTGCAAATAACAAAGCCCATATGACGCATAAAAGGTAGCGTAAAGGTTATTTAGTCCCTAATCCAAAAAGTGGATTGAACGGTTGATTTGTATTGAACATTTCAAATTCTATTGTTAAAAGTGGAACAACCACATTGGGAATGGTGGTAAATGATGCAGCAGTTATGGCTACTGATGCAAGGGTAACAGCAGGCTACTTTGTAACTAACACTGTTGGAAGAAAACTCTACAAAATAGATGATAGCATAGCAATGACAATAGCCGGAACAGTTGCTGACGCTCAGAACGTCATAGATATACTGAAGTATCACATACATCTTTACAAAATAGAGAAGAAAAAGCCGATATCAGTATATTCAGTTGCTACGCTGGCTTCAAATCTGTTCGTGTATAACAGGTATTTCCCACTACAGGTTGAAACACTCATAGGTGGTTATGATAGTTCGGGCCCAGACCTCTACATGGTTGACCTGTTTGGTTCGCTTTCCCATGAGAAGGTATCATCAACGGGAAGCGGTTCACCGGTAGCTTTAGGGGTGCTCGAGGATGGTTTCAGGGATTCGATGTCAGTTGATGATGGGATCAAGCTCGCAGCCCAGGCAATAACTTCGGCCATGAGAAGGGACATAGCGACAGGCAATGACTTTAACATAGCAGTGATTGATAAATCAGGATACAGGGAGCTCACTAAGCAGGAAAAGGACGTACTGATAAAAAAGTAAATTGGGTGTTAGCTTTCAGATTTGATTTCCCAGATTTTTCAATTGCTTCCTCCAGATGCTGGAGTTACCAGAATTGAATATGAGGGCCCAAGGATTGCCATATACACAAGCAACCTCAGTTTTTTTATGGATAATCCAAGGATAATACCAGACATAGTTAATATGCTAAAAAAACATGTGATAGTTAAATCTGACCAGGTACAGAGGGAAGAAGAGGAAAACACTAGGGAAAGGCTTATGAAAATAATACCAAAGGAAGCAGAAGTTACGGGTATGTTCTTTGATGGAATACAGGGAGAAGTGGTGATAGAAGTTAAGGATCCTTCAAAGCTTGAAGGCGAAGTCAAGGAAAAGATAGAGGTGCTGGCAGAAGAAATAGGGTGGAAAATAAAGGTTAGGAGAAACATATCCCAACAGCCACAGACGTACCAGCTGGTAAATCACACATTAAAAACAAGCGAGGAAGAAAGGTTGGCATTTCTCAGGACCGTGGGCACAAGAATATTTAGGGAGAAATTAACCAGCAAGCGGGATTTACTAGTGACCTTCCTTGGGGCAGCGGGCGAGGTTGGCAGGTCTTCTATCCTGATTTCAACAAACGAATCAAAGGTACTACTTGACTGCGGTATTAATTTAGGCGTATCTGAAAAGGTAGATTCCTTTCCCAGATTTGATTTGGCAGGCCTTAATCTTGATGAGCTTGATGCAGTTGTAATATCTCATGCGCACCTTGATCACTCAGGCTTTATACCCATGCTTTACAAATATGGCTATGACGGGCCAACGTACTGCACTGAGCCCACACTTACACTTATAACATTGCTTCTAAATGATATGATAAAGGTAGCAGACGCCGAAGGGAAAAAGCTTTTTTTTGACGGCCAAAACCTCAAGGACTTCATAAATCACTGCATTACCATTCCCTACAGTTCTGTAACCGATATAGCTCCAGATGTAAAGCTCACGCTTAGCAATGCGGGGCATATTCTCGGCTCTGCTACTGTGCACCTGCACATTGGGCAGGGGCTCTATAACTTGGTCTATACGGGAGATTATAAATTTGATAAATCTCGCCTTTTCCAGCCAGCCAACTACATTTATCCAAGGGTCGAGGCACTAATAACGGAGTCAACATATGGTTTAAGAGATGATATAATGCCGCCCAGAATAACAGCCGAAGAAACCCTGATTTCAGCCATAAACAGTACAGTAAAAAACGGCGGTAAAGTGCTAATACCAATACCGGCTGTGGGCAGGGCCCAGGAAATTTTGCTGGTTTTAAACGAATATATTTCTCAGGGAAAAATGGAAAGGGTGCCTATTTTTGTGGAAGGGATGATTAACGAAGCCACAAAAATACACCTGCTTTATCCTGAATTTATGAATAAAGAGATAAGGGACAGAATCATATATCAGGGTGAAAACCCATTTATTACAGAAAACTTTACAGTTATAGCCCATCCGAAGGATAGGGAAGAAGTATTCAGTTCAGGGCCTTCCGTCGTGCTTGCCACTTCTGGTATGCTAGAAGGTGGCCCGTCGGTTATATACTTTAGGGAACTGGCTCAGGATGAAAAAAACAGGGTTATTTTTGTGTCATATCAGGTAGCCGGTACCATGGGAAGAAGAGTCCTAGACGGTGCCAAGGAAATAGGTGTGCAGGATGACGGCGGAAAGCTGAGGATGGTCCAGGTAAACGCGTCTGTCAGCAGAATAGAGGGATTCAGCGGGCACAGCGATTATAACCAATTAATGAATTTCATATCAAGGTTCAGGGGCAAGGTTCAAAGGGTAATGGTGGTTCACGGCGAGAGAAGCAAAGTCCAAAACCTAGCTGAAAGTGTAAACAGGCTGTACCACAGGAACATTGCCGAAACTCCGGAAATAGGAGAAACCATAAGGTTATATTAGAGAAGTTTAAAAAATTATATCCATAATGGAAACAGTTTATGGCACTACATCCCCCTTTATATATCTCCCGCTTAGGTATGGGACCTTACTTTCCATAGGGCCCTCCATAACTTCTGAGCCGGGATTATTTGCAGACCCCACCAAATGGCTTAATTTTTCAGCACCGGACCTACTGAGGCTGAGGCTGTCGTCACTAACATCTCTTAAACCAGTTCATCCAAGCCTCAGCGTTCTTGACAGAGACGTCAGTAAGTTAAGGGAGGTTGCCCTTTCTCAGAAGTTCGTGGACATTGAAGTTAACATGTCTAAAAGTCAAAGAAAAATTTTCAGCGATCAATTTTCAGGAACTATTAGTGTGAAAGGAAGGCTAGAAAGGGTCTTGAACTATTCAGGAACAGAGTTTTCAAGGCCTATAGAGAAGGTTTTTTCAGATAACAACCTAAGGGCAGCGGATGCTGTAAAATATCTTTTCGAATCTGATGTGGGAGTATATAAGATTCAGCAACTGCTGAGCGTTGGAAGCTTGGGAGTAAACAGAAAGCTTGTGGCAACAAGGTGGTCGATAACTGCTGTTGATTCGTTGCTGTCATCTAACATGTTAAATAAAATCGCTCAATATGAAATAATCTCAAATTATATGGTGGGAAAAAGCTACATGATGGGGAACAGGTTCGCTGTTATCATTGAACCAGAAAACTACAGTTTTGAAATGCTTGAAAGCTGGGCTCCCTACAACGGAAGCGAAAATATAATACAGGCTATTGCAAGGGACAACGAAGGGTACTTTGGCAGAAAAGATTACGCAAATGAAGTTGAGGGTGCATATTATGCAGCCAGGTTTTCAGTGGCCCAGTTTTTGGAAAAGATCAGGAAGCAGGCATCGATAATGGTGTTAATGGAGGTTGACAGGAACTGGATACCATCGCTGGGGGTCTGGAGAGTCAGAGAAGGAGTTAAGGCGGCACTGGAGAACCTTCGCATATATGATGATAGCAATCATGCATATAATGACGTATTTGGATATATGAAAACCAAAAAGGAAAGCTGGGTTATTTCTTCTTCCAAATTTAGGCAGATTAAAATTGATGAATTTTTAAGGTAATGATATGGTGCAGCAAATTAAACCGGGTCAGCTTGTTCAACTTGAATATAACGGAAAGCTGTTGGAGGGGCTGGTTATGCCGAGGTCGCTGTATGAGGATGAAAAGCACATTACTATAAAACTGAAAAATGGCTACAATATTGGCCTTGATTCAGATAAGGTCAGGCTCATTAAGGTACTTGAATACGAAAATACAACACAGCCAACAGAGGAAAATGCCTTTAATGAAATTGGAATAGGCCCGCGGGTGCTTATAATGGGCACTGGAGGCACAATAGCAAGCAAAGTTGATTACAGGACTGGCGCAGTAAAGCCCGCATTTTCCGCAAGGGAAATAGTTGATATGGTGCCCGAAATAGAAAATATAGCATCTATAAGCATAAAAACAATTATGAATGAACTGAGCGAAAACATAAAGCCGGAAAACTGGTCGGTAATGGCAAACGAAGTGTACAAGGCATTTAGTGCCGGTTATAAGGGGGTTGTCATAGCTCACGGAACAGATACAATGCATTACAGCGCGTCCGCTGTTTCTTTTGCAGTTGAAAATCCACCAGGCCCAGTAGTTTTTGTTGGGTCTCAAAGATCATCTGATCGGCCTTCTTCTGATTCTGCAGTAAATTTGCAGGGCGCAGTCACGTTTGCTGCCAAGTCTAATTCAAGTGGGGTTTTTGTTGCCATGCACGCAGGTTTGGATGATAATTTAGTAGCCGTGCACCGGGGCACTAGGGTTAGAAAAAACCACACAAGCAGGAGAGATGCATTTGAATCAGTAAATGATAGGCCATTTGCATATATTGACATCGAAAATGGCACAATAAAGCAGGAACATGAGGCAAACCCTCAGGGCAGGATTAAGCTTATGCCAAACTTTTTGCCTAGGGCTTCGATATTTAAGTTTTATCCAGGCATCAGTGGGTCGGTTGCAAAAGCTGTATTTGCAGGGGATCCTCTTTCCATAATAATCGAAGGAACGGGCCTAGGGCATGTCTCAAGAGATGTTTTCCCGCTTATAAGGGATGCAATAGCGGAGGGAAAATTTGTAGGCATGACGTCCCAGTGCATTTGGGGTTCGGTTGAAATGGCTGTATATGAAACTGGAAGGGATCTGATGGCTATGGGCGTTGTACCGCTTGGCGACATGCTATCTGAAACAGCATTGGTGAAATCGATGTGGGCACTTGGCAACGGGCTTGATTTAAAGGCGGTTATGCCATTAAATATTAGGGGCGAAATATCTTCAAGGAGGCCTGTTGAAAAATGAAAATGGGCTTTGAAATTCATATCCAGCTGAACACAAGGCAAAAGCTCTTCTGCAGCTGTAACCCATATGAAATTGATACAAAAACCATTAGCTTTGGAAGAAAACTAAGGGTTTCCAGCAGTGAAATGGGTGAAATTGACCCGGCAGCTGCATTTGAGATTGGAAAGGGAAAAACTATAACTTATGTTTCCGGTGACAGAACAAGTTGTCTTGTTGAAGCTGATGAAGAGCCGCCCCATAACCCAAACGATGAGGCTATAAGGTCTGCAATTATAATATCAAATTTATTCTCTGCAAGCATAGTTGATGAAATCCATTTCATGAGGAAAATAGTTGTTGATGGTTCAAATACATCGGGATTTCAAAGGACGGCAATTGTGGGTATGGACGGCAGATTCACTTATGGAGAAAAATATATTGGCATAAGCACCATCTGTTTAGAGGAGGACGCAGGAAGGCTTGCTGAGAAAAGGGAAAGTGGACCAGTTTATAACTTAGACAGGCTGGGAGTGCCTCTTCTTGAAATCACGACAGAACCTGTTGAAGCTGACCCGGTAACCGGTGAAAAAATAGCTGCAGGAATAGGCAGAACCCTGAAGTTAACAGGTCTGTTTGCTCGGGGGCTTGGTACAATCAGACAGGACGTTAACGTATCAGTTGGTAACTATGGTGTGGTTGAAGTAAAGGGGGTGCAGAAACTGGAACAGGTAAGGAAGGTCCTTGAATTTGAGGAAAAACGCCAAAACTGGCTAGTTGAACTTACCAGAATACTTCATGACAGGAAAGTAGAGGAATCTGATTTTAATGCCGAAATCGTTAACCTGACTGACCTGCTTCGCACGTCAAACTCCCAGATAATAAGGAAGTTGCTGTCTGACCAGGATGCGCTGGCTTTAAAGGCACCGGGATTCTCCGGTTTATTTACAAAGGAACCAGTGCCAGACTCAAGGCTGGGGCTTGACTTAGCTGATCTGTGCAAACTTTTTGGGTTTAAGGGTATTGTGCACTCTGACGAGATATCCAAATATGGTATTGAGCCCCAAATCGTGAATGAGATGGGAAAAAGATTGGATCTGCAACAGAACGATGGTTTCATACTGCTATTCGGGAATAGTGAAAGAGCTTACCGTTGCCTTGAAATGGCGAGGCTCAGACTAAAAGCATCACTTTATGGTCCCCCCTCAGAAACCAGGATGGCAACTGATAAGGGTGTAACCAGATTTCTAAGACCAAGACCGGGTGCATCAAGGATGTACCCTGAAACGGATATAATGACTATTCTAGTAAATGATGAAATGAAAGCTTCATATAGGATTGAAATGAAAAGCTGGGAGGCTGCAGTTGATGACATTTCAGGTAGATATAACATACCACCTCAAATTGCGGAACAGCTTCTGGATTCAGATTACTTCGAGTGGTTTACTCAAGCAGCGGGAACCTTCAAGACAATACCGCCAACAGTGATCGCTTCGGTGGTTCTCCAGACCTTTGAAGAACTCAGAAAAGACGGCCTTCAGGCAAATAAAGATGCTTTGCTAGATATCTTAAACGCAGTCAGCATAGGAATAATTGCAAAGGAAGCTATACCCGATGTCCTCAGGGAATCTCTGTCCCAGTCAATCAGCGTTGAAAAAGCAATAAAAATAAAAGGGTTGAGCAGCATATCACCGGAGGAACTGAGCAAAATAGTTGCATCAATACTGAAAGATTCCATTAGGGAAAATATTCCAAGGGAAAAAATGTATGGTGTCATAATGGGTAGGGTAATGAAACAGGTAAGAGGAAAGATCGATGGCAAACTCGTTGATCAGGAAGTAAAAAAGCAAATTGGGGAAGAAATTAATTAAATAAACTCAAAATTCACATTGCCATTTTCGATAATTGCAAAAGCGGCTTTTGTATTAAAATACGGTTTGCCTGTTCTGGAAAATACAGTATAAACCAAGCCATCGTGATTTACCATAAACCCTTCACACGGTTCATGCCCGCGAATTAGGAAATGCGAGCCAGTAAGCGAAAGCCATTTTTCAGATATGTCCTTCCCAAATAGATAACCTACGCCCCGCGGACTAGGTTCATATCCTTGCGATTCAAACGGGTCATTCCAGAGGAGTTCAACCATGTTATCCCCAATTGTATCAATTCGAAAGTCTCTTACTGGAAATCCGCCATGTACAGCCATGAACTTATCTCCGAACATAATTACTGGGAGTTCTTGGAAAGTTAGAAAAAGCTCATTGTATGCCTTATCTCCATAAGTTTCTCCAAACTTTTCAACAAGTCTGTACCTGATATCATGCGGATATGGTATCGCATTTGGAAGTGCTTCATGATTGCCCCTTAGAGTTACCGCCATTTCCCCCATAACAAGTTTTGTCATTGCAACCGTTTTCCAGGTCTCTATTTGGTATTCACCTCTGTCTCCATAATCTCCAAGAAAAGCAATTATTTCATTTTTTCCTATCTCACCGATCTTACCATATATTTTTGATAGAGTTTTAATGTCGCCGTGCACATCACCAATTATATAGTATTTTTTAGCGTGTACATTGGATTTCCCTTTTTTTAACATATGCCTCATCCTTATGATATAAGTTACAAAATCACTGTAATTTCCAGCATCTTCAACAATTAAGTCAGTAATTTTCACATTTTATTGATAATTAAAGGCCATTTAAAAATGTGTTTTTATTGAGGAGTTGGGAAAGTGCCTGGATGGGAATGTGTTTTTACTGAATTATAAAGCCATCGCTTTTAGCGGATCAC
>JBMFTE010000025.1:0-14378 GCA_049967195.1 Nitrososphaeria archaeon | reverse complement strand
GATTTCCAGCGTGGCAGGCTGACGTCCTAGACCAGGCTAGACGACTGCCGCTCCATAAAACATGTAAAATCAACTTTTAATAAGCTTAACTGTTAGGAAATTTTTGCATCCCATGTCCCTGAATCAATTTCAGCGAGTATTTTTTCTGGCTCTTCATTTTCAACCTTTATACCAAGGGAGGCGCAGGTGCCTACAACCATTTTTACTGCACCCTTCAATGTTTTTGCGCTTGTATAATCATATTTGTTTTTAGCAACTTTAACAACAGAATCTAAGGTGATGTTTCCCGCCCATTCTGTGCCTGCTTTTGCTGAGCCCTTTTGCAGCCCAACCTCCTTTAATATCAAGGCCGAAGTCGGGGGTAATTTGACAATCACGTTAAACGTTTTATCTGAATATACTTCCACAGATACAGGAACTTTCATTCCCTTATAGTCGGCTGTCAAGTCGTTAATTTTCTTTACAACCTGCATGACATTTAGCGCTAAAGGTCCTAGGGCCGGTCCAATAGGAGGGCCGGCATTGGCTTCCCCGCCAGGAACTATAAAGCTAAAGGCCTTCTTTTCTTTTTCTGCCATGACAAAATCCTACAAGATAACTCTTTTAAACCTTTATGTGTCGTTCCTTTATCGCATAATTTCTTGGCTTTACTGGCATCTGCTTTCATTAAAGCCATAATACG
This sequence comes from Nitrososphaeria archaeon, assembly GCA_049967195.1. Lineage (GTDB taxonomy): Archaea > Thermoproteota > Nitrososphaeria > Conexivisphaerales > UBA164 > KM4347-05. The sequence continues at coordinate 13,696 of JBMFTE010000025.1, read as the reverse complement.
CTTTAACGTAATTATCGGTAATAGTTCACCAGATAGTTTGCCATAGTTCTAAAGGCTATAGCCCTATGTGAAATCTGTGATTTTTCTTTCGGGGTCATTTCCGCAAAAGTCTTGTCAGAACCCTCAGGGATAAAAATGGGGTCAAACCCAAAGCCCATATTCCCGCGGGGAATTGCAGAAATGGTGCCCGAAACTGTTCCATTAAATACCTTAACCCTGCCATCCATATAAAGCGCCAGAGCTGACCTAAATTGCGCCTTTCTCGAGGTGCAAAAACTGCATAATTTAAGGGCGCCTGAAATTCCAATAGTTTTCAATACATAAGAGGTGTATGGTCCAGGGAAGCCGTTATACTCCTTTAGAAATAGTCCATCATCTTCTACAACAAAAAAATCGTTAATTTTCTTTGAAATTTGCACCGTGGCATTTAGCGCAATGTTTTCGATATTATCATCTTGGATTTCCGGTTTAGGTATTCCGGTAGACTGTTCCAGCTTAATCTGGTACCCTTCCAAAGCTTCCATGGCCTCTTGGACCTTGTTTTTATTTCCGGTCACAAACAAAATTTTTAACACCAAAAGCCACCGTGTTTATCCCGTGTAAGAGCCTTCTGGTATGATCCATCTGTCAGTGCTACGCTCTGTATTTTTTATCACGGATATTCTTGAGGGTTCCATTTCGTCCATATAGTCATACGAGCCCAATATCTTAAGCATACTTTTGGCGTATTCTCTGACTTCTTCCATTGAAAGCATGTGTTTTTCCGTAAGATTGCTCATTGAAGAACCCACGTGCATATAAGATTTTATTTCAACAAAATCAGGGTTGCCGATTTTGATTAGTCTTGCTGCTTCTGGAAATTTATCATAAGAATCATTATATCCTCTGATCAGGGTTATTCTTATCACGGTTCTAGTTGGAGTTTTTGATAATATTGATAACGATTTTAACCACCTTTCCCACCCATCCCGGTACATTGGCCTGTTTATTCTCTGATATTCTTCCTTATCATAAGCATTCATTGAAAGGTAAAGTTGTGTAGGCAGCGCATTTTCTATTATCAGTCTTTCTAGCATGTCTGGCTCTTCCCCGTTGGTAACTAGGAAAATGCTTTTTGTATTGGGCAGCGACTTGAGAAATAAAATAAGTTCAGGCAGGCGTGGGTAGAGCGTTGGTTCTCCAGAGAGCGAGATTGAATAGTGAGATGGCATTAAGGATTCAGTCAACCACCTTTTATCTACTTTCGCGTTTCCCATAAACCCTATCAAAAGTTTGCGCCGGGACTTCGTAAGCTCTCCCACAATTATCTTGGGATCATCTACGGCATCCCCAGGCATCCTGAGCATTTTATAAAACTCGGTAGGCCTCCAGCAGTAAATGCAGCGGTTTTCGCAGAAAACTGCGGAAGGCGTCATTTCCATGCAGCGATGAGTTTCTATTCCGTAAAACTTGTTTTTATAACAGCCACGCTTTTCCTTAATAGCCGTTTTGGTCCAGTGACAAATTTCAACCGCAGAATGTCCAAATACTCCATAATGTGCATTCCTGAGTTTATCCACCGTCTTTTCGTCAATTTCAAGCTTCATTGCGGTCATATGGACCAAACAGCAAAGTTCACCATTAAAATCGTTTTGGTTATACCCGTGAATGGTGGTAGGTCGTTGGCTTAAAGATATCCAATAATGTTTTTATATTCCACATTATGGAGATAAGGTAATGCCAGCAAATCTAAATCTGCCAATATGCACTAGCTGTCATAAGCCAATCTCCCCAAATGAACGCTATACAAAATTTTACTGTCCTGATTGTGGTAAGGTATTGATCTGGAGATGTGATAAATGCAGGGTTTTTTCTAGATCTTATAAGTGTGATAACTGCGGCTATGAGGGTCCATAAGGCGATAAAAAATGACAAAAGTAATAGCTAGGGTTAAGATTTTGCCTAAAGATATAACAACTAAACCAGACGCCATATTGGGCAGTATCAGAGGATTCAAGTTAATAAAATATCAGGTTGAGCCCATAGCCTTTGGCCTTAATGCCATTATAGCAGACTTTGAACTGGATGATGCTGAAGGCGGGACAGACCCATTAGAACAGGCACTGCTTACAAATGAAATGATAAGCGAAATGGAAGTCATAGGAGTAAGTAACGCTAGGACAAAGCTGTAAGTATCTCGCGGGCTAAGAATTTTATGTTTTCTAACATCTGAACATTATTTTATTGATTGCAAAACCATCGCTTTTAATGATGATTACAGTTACGCTTTCAAGGCTGTGTTCTCATAAATCATGTAATCAGCAAAAAATCAGGTAATTGCAAAGAAGGGCGAAGAGACAAGGAAGATGACAAAGGAACGGCACGAGGGGATGGCCGTAAAGAGGTTAAGGTGCTGAAGAACCACCTTGATGCGGCCACCCTTGGAAAGCTTTTTTGTTGAAGCGAAATGGTACACTAACAACGCGATAGCTGCAGGGATATTTGATGCCAGCTACAAGGACAAAAAAGTGCAGGTCAAGGTAGGTGACAGCTTTGAACCAAGAAACATCAGCGTTCAAGCCAGATGAGGCAGAGCATAATTGACAAGCTAAAGCTTGTTGTGAGTATTGTGAATGACTTTCTGGTAAGCTACCATAACGATAACGTAGTCAATGCGGTTCGGCAGGAAGGTGCAGAATACCGGAATAGCCAAACTGAAACCTTGTTAAGCAGGAACAAAAACACATATAAAATAAACAGGTACTATGCTTCAACACAGGAATGTTCCAATTGTCACAGGCTCAACAAAATTCCCTTTAAGCAGAGAATCTATGTCTGCAAGTTCTGCGGATTGACAATAGACAGGGACCTGAACTCTGGAATTGACAATGATGCAAAAGGCCCTGGGTACAACCTTAATGCCCGTGGCCACAGTTCATGCTGGAATACCTATTCATTCCGCACATAGTTGTGAGCCTCGTGGGTTAAGCGGGACGCGCACAGTTTTAGCTGGGCTTAGTTCACAATGAGAAGTACTTGCATAAACCTTAAGATGCTCGTCAGTGAGATATTATGGTGTTGAAAGAGTTCAATCCATGGGCGGCTTCAGACATAAAGGATTATAATAAACTGGTAGACGAATTTGGTATATCTAAATTAAGTGATGATTTGATCAAAAAATTAGATGACAATAAATATGCCAGAAGGGGGTTAATAATAGGGCACCGGGACCTAGAGTTGTTTTTGAACTATGCAGAAAGTGGCAAAAAGATATCAGTGATATCAGGAATCAAGCCAACAGGCATATTTCATTTGGGCAGCAGAACAACTGCAGAACAAATGATCTATTTCCAGAAAAAATTCTCCAATTCAGCATTATATTATTCAATAGCCGATTTGGAAGCATATATGGACAACGGGCAGGATCTGGCAACAAGCAAAAAATTGGCAATAGAAAATGTGGCAGACATGCTTGCCCTTGGAATGGACCCTAATAGGAGTGTTGTTTATATGCAATCAAGCGCTCTTTTAGTTTCAGACCTCGCTTTCATTTTTTCAGATGACGTCACCGTAAACATGTTGCAGGACATATATGGAGAAAGGCGGTTTTCCCTTTATCTTTCTGCACTGGTGCAATCCGGGGATATTTTATTGCCTCAGACTAAAAATTTTGGCGGGCCAAAGCCGGTTTTGGTGCCTGTGGGCGCTGACCAAGATCCGCACATAAGATTAAGCAGAGACCTTGCATTTAAGCACAGAAACGATTTCGGTTTCTTTCCTCCATCTTCAGTATACCATAAACTAGTCAGGTCACTCGGCGGTGACGAAAAAATGTCAAAAAGAAATCCAGACAGCATGATAACTCTGTCTGATAGTAAGGCAGACTTAAAGCGCAAAATTATGTCGGCCTTTACGGGTGGTAGAACTACGATTGAAGAACAGAGAAAGCTGGGAGGTGAGCCGGACAAGTGCCCGGTATTTGACCTTTACTTGTACTTTGAAAACGATGATAAAGAAATAGGCGTAGTAAGGACTGAATGTTTAGCTGGGAAAAGGCTATGTGGCGAGTGCAAGCAACAGGCCATCAAAATGGTCAGTTCAAACCTTGAGGAACACCAATCAAAAAGAATTAAAATGATGGATTTGGCAGAGGACTTGATTCAAAAGGGCAACGAATTGGTTAAGAATAAGCCTTTATAGGTAAAGAATATGGACAGCCTATCATTGCACCCTCTGGAAAAAAAGCTAATTAAGGCGTTGCTTCAAGGCGGTGAAGGAAGCATAGATCATGTTGCATTAGTAGCCGGCATCAGTATTGATCAAGCACGGCGAGCTGTAGAGTGGCTTAGAGCAAAGGGGCTTGTAAGAGTTGAGGAAAAGAGGGAAAAGTTACTTATGCTGGGCGAAAGTGGAAAAAAGGCGCTTCTGTACGGGCTTCCAGAAGAAAGAATAACTAATCTGGTGATTGAAAATGGCGGTATAAGCATGCAGGACCTGAGCAAATCGATGGACGAGAACGAGCTCAAGGCAGCCATTGGCAGAGCCGTAAAAAATGGGTGGATAAAAATAGAAAATGGAATGGTAGTGCCTAAAACTAATACAAAAGTTAAAATTGAAAAAAGCCTGCTTGAGAAAATTTCACATAGCACGATAACGGAAAGCCAATTAAATATGTCGGAGTTAAAGGCCCTTAAGGAATTTTCCAGACGCCCAGGGTATATTGAATATAGGGATACGATTCAAACAAGCATAACTTTAGAAAAGGACGCTGAGAAGAATTTGCCAGACCTTAGTATAAATGAATCAACAACCTTAACGGCTGAAATGATATCTTCCGGCAAATGGAAAAATATAACCTTTTCCAAGCTTGATATTTCTGCTCCGGCTCCTCCTGTTTTTGTTCCTAGGGTACACCCACTCTCTGAGCTAATAGAACGCATTAAAGAAATAATGGTTTCCTTAGGATTTGAAGAAGTTGAAGGCCAGATTGTGAGATCATCATTCTGGAACTTTGACGTACTTTTCACACCACAAGATCACCCAGCTAGAGATATGCATGATACATTTTATGTTGAGGGATTAAGACTTAATGAAAATGACGCGCAGCTGATTGACAGAATAAAGGAAACACATCAAAACGGCTGGATCACGGGGTCAACCGGCTGGAGATACAGCTGGAATGCAGATATGGCATGGACGGCTGTGCTCAGGACACATACAACCACAATCACAGCAGAACAGTTATATAAAACAAAGAGGGGGCGAATTTTTACCGTGGGTAGAGTGTTTAGGAATGAAAAACCTGATTTTAAGCACCTTGTGGAGCTTCATCAGCTTGACGCCGTAGTTGCTGGCGAAGATGCCAACATATCAAGATTAATGGGCTTTCTTACTGCATTTTACAACAAACTTGGATTTAAAAGGGTAAAGTTCTGGCCAACCTTTTTTCCCTATACTGAACCTTCTATGCAATCAATGATATATTCGGAGAAGCTTAATGACTGGATTGAACTCTGCGGAATGGGGATATTCAGGCCCGAAGTTACAAAACCGCTCGGCGTAGATGGGCCAGTTATGGCTTGGGGCATGGGGTTGGAGAGGCTAGCCATGCTCATATACGACATAAACGATATACGGGAACTGTATGAAAACAGGCTTTCTTTACTCAGGAGTTACAGGCCATTTTACTGACCATAAAACCATTGCTTTTAAGCAATGGGTACAGTTATGCCTCCAAGTTTGTTTTCTCCAAAATTAAGCGGGCAAAAACGGGAAAGCAGGAAGAAGACAAAGGAAAGGCACTACCGCAAAGAACTTTAAGATGTGGAAAACCACCTTGGCCGCAGTCATGCTAGAATACCTGTGTTTTGCGCGTGACCTTAAATCGTGATGCGCCAAGTATGTGTAATTCATAAGGTTTTATGAAAGTTGTCAGGTGAAATCTGAGTGCATAAGCTTCATGTCGTTTTCTGTTATACCATCCTTATTTGCCAGATAATAGATTAGCGTTTCCAAAAAAAAGAGTGCTCTAAGCTCGAAAATAGAATACATTGGATCCTGGGGATAATAGCTGGACCTTAGTCCCTTTAGCTTCATTTTTATTCTGCCAGGAATCTCTACTATATAATCAGAATTCCTTGCGAGTTCTGAATCGTTAAATGAAGTTAATGAAACAACCGTCGCACCCTTCTCCTTGCCCCTTTTGGCCAAGTTAGGGGTAACACCGCCACCAGAACCCGATATTATAAATACGAGATCGTCCTTTCCAATGCTTACGCTTCCCTTATCCAGCCAGAAACTTACATACCTTTCCTCACCAGGCTTGGAGCAATGCCTTAATCTAGTGGCGAAAAATTTACCTACAATCCCGCTAAGTCCTTCCCCTATTATTACAGTTTTTTTATATTCGCCGCTCTGGCTCGTTTTAGGAAGCAATGTGTATAAATCGGAATAAAATTCCGCTTTAGGATTAAAGTTGGATATTCCCTCAGCCAGTGATTTGTGCGTCTCAGCAAGACTGATGCCCCTTAATTGTGATACTAAAGAAAGCGAAAAAAGGAGAGACCTCAGTTCAAACAGCGTGCCCATCGGGGTTAAAGGTACCTTGGAAATTCCTGTTATTTGGTTTGTGAAATGATCAGATTCTTTAAGTGAAGCACCAGGTATTAGTATTACCTTGTCAGACAGGGCAGAGAGCGGGCTGCTTGCATTGCTGGTTATTGAAGTTAGGAATCCACCGCCCTGCTTTACAGCTCGGGCTACTTCCACCGTATAATAGGTTGAACCGCTGCCAGAAATCGCAATAGATAAATCACAAGGCCCTAATACATAAGGCAAATCATTTGGTCCGTAAGAATAGTCTATGCCGAGATTCCTTAAAAATCGCATTAATACTTCAGCGACGTCTCCGGACCTTCCTGTGCCCACAGTTATCACCCTTTTAGAGTACCTGATTCTTTCAATTAACCATTCAGTGTCGTCGGGCAGGGTGTAATTAACTACTGAATTCACAAGCATTTGGTATGTTGAATTATAGCTCATATTAGGTACCCGCTTTTGATCCCCATGGCATTATCAGTCATTCTTATTGAATCACCTTTTGTAACTTTACCTTGGATTGCCCTTATAGCATCTATATTTTCAGGAACAACAATCGATTCCTGATGAACTGCATAGCTCAAAAGTACAGTACGGCCTTCAGCATTTATTGATTCTTCAAACACAACCACTTCAGGAATATCTGCCCTCTTTCTTCCAAGGTCTCTTGCTATCTCCATTATCTCAGCAGTTGAATGCACCCCCGAGCTAGAACTCAATAGCACTATTCTAGGTGTATCAAGCAGCGCGCTTATAACTTCCTTTTTTTCTGCTCTTTTATCAAGTTGGATTGTCATCTGATGTAAATGCATCAGTGTTGTAGGAACTATTGCGGCTCTGGTAATTATTTTTAGATCGGGCATTACAGATTTTACGTCATCTGCATGGTGGCTCGGACTCTTTACAGGGTCCAGTGTAATTGAATTTATAGGTCCCTTCTTAACTTCGCGTGGATCTGCGGCCCTTCTGATAATGTCAACCTGGACGCTTTGTATCCCAAAACTACTTAACGAACATATTGTCCTTAGCATGCCAGTAGTATTGCAAGACACAACCCTGACATATTTTTTGCCAAGAACCCGCTCATAGTTGCACAGTGCAGAAAATGAAAGGTCAACCAGATTTGCATCTTCTCCGCCTTGAAATATAGCTGGCTTGCCGGCAGATTGATATAACTCCTTGTACTTGGGGCCATACCCTCCGGGTGTAGCGTCTACAATAACATCGCTTAAATTTACCATTTCAGAAATAGTGCCCCTGACTCTAATCCCTCTTTCCTCAAACCTTTTTAGGCTATCCTCTGGAACATACAAGCCTATTCCTATTTTGTTTAATATAATTGCCTCATAATCAGGAGTTGCTTTTGAAACTCCTGATAGCTGCAAATCATTCTGCATAATGACGGCATCAGCCACGCGCTTACCTATAGTTCCATAACCATTTACAGCGACCCTCATGGCATTTACTAAAAAACATTCAGGATTTAATTGTTGCCTTTTGATATAGAATTTTATAAAGCTTGAGCCATATGTATGAATCTATATGTAGGGGCTGTATATTTGATAAGCTGGAAATCATATTCCACACCTCATAGATCTTATCCCGTTCAGTGCAATCGGGGTTTATTAGTCCAATGGCCCGGCTGACTTTAATGACCCTGCTATCAACGGGAATGGGAATGTCGTCGGGAAGCGTGATACGACGATTTTCTTTGGCAAGAACAGAATAATAAAATATTTTGATAGCAAAACTCAGGGTTTTTTCTCCCTTACCATTCAGCACGCCATTCATCCTGTCATATAATTTTTTAGGATTGTTTTTGTAATCAGTAAAATTTTCCATAACGGAGAAATTAGATTTTCTGAGTTTTTCAAGCCTGGCAAACTTGCCCCTGATTGCTAATTCCCTGCGCTGAACTAAAAAATTTTCAACGATGTCAAACGGGGAGCCTCGAGCAGATTTATTCATATTTGCAAGGTCTGACCAGTAGGATTCGCCGGTGCCCCTTATCCTATAAGCAACCAGTGCGGCTAGCAAAGACACATCATAAAATATTTTACTCTCGAATGTGGTAGCCAGCTTCCTTAGGGAAATTAGCTGGGGGTCCTCATTCTCAAGATTATAAATATAGTCTAGCCCGATACTTTTTAAGGTAAGTCCCAAACAATATAAAATTTTTTTGTCAGTCTTGCATCGCATTATGTCATCTTCTAATAACCATTAATTTATGTTTGCTGAAATTTCATCCAAAAAGTGCTGCGTGAACTATAAATGGTAGCGCTATTGTTGCATCCACGTGGACTGTTATGTGTTTGCCCTTGGGCTTTATTTTACCCCAGGAGATAGCTTCTTTGGTGAGGGCCCCGCTAAGGCTGCCATCATATTCATACGCAGATGAAAGATATACTGCTGAATCAAGCCCCTCTATAAACTGGGACCACCATATAGCATGATGCTTTGAAATTCCGCCCCCGATGATAAGCGCGGCCAGATTTTTTTTGGTAAACACAAAATCCGACATAGCGGTTTCATCTTCAAGCACATCTACGAAGAAGTTTTTATGGGACTGTCTGTAAAGCCATAGCTGATAACCCACTGCACCATCTGTTATGCCCGGCACGATTATCGGTATTTTGTTTTTATATGCCCAGTATAGCAGAGAACTGTCGTTATGCATATATTCACCGATATCCCAAGCAAGCCTGTAAGTGGGGATTCTTGTATCTGTTAACCCATATTTTGTTTTCAAGAAGTCCTGCATCTTGATTTCAATTAGTTCTCCGTAATTTTTTACGGGCACAAGTACATTGCCAAGCCTGTGAAAACCCATTTTAAGTAATTTCGCATCATCCTCGAAGTATGTTCCTCTATAGTATTTCGCATAGGTTCTTGCTATATCATGATCAAGCGCGCCACACGTAGTTATAACTATGTCGAAGGCCCTTTCCTTAATTAACTGTACAATTATCCCACGTGCCCCTGTTGCGATTATATCTGCTGGGAATGTTAATATTCTTCCTTCAGAACCGCGTATCATAGCTTTTAACATAACAGAAGCCTCTGCAAGTTCTCTGCCAGAAAAGCCTCCAGAATATAGCATATAGTTTAGTATTTCTGAAGGACTTTGGCCTTTTTTCAGGATTATATCCTCTACAGCTTCAAGATTGTTCATTAAATAAAACTAAAAAAATGAAAATTTAAACTTTAAGTTGTTTAGAGCCTTCCTATGTCATCTGGAACTCTTATTTTTATTATTTGCTGCCCTTCTTCCCAGTTTGCAGGAAGGATATCGAATTCTTCGGCGGTTGCCGGATGCTCGTAAATGTACTTGAGCCCCTTTAGTGCATTAAGAATGTGCCTGACATCTTTCCCCAGCCTATCATTGAAAACGGAGATATACTGAACTACTCCTTCTGGGTCAATTATTACAGTCCCCCTCTTTGTCATTCCTGTATCTGCATTTAGAAATCCATAAGTGCTAGCAATCTGTTTCGTCATATCTTCAACAAGTGGGTAAGTTACTTTCTTTACCCTAGGGCTGGTTTCCCACCACACTTTATGGGAATAAATCGAGTCTTCGCTAATGGCAAAAACCTCAGCATTTAACCCCTTGAATTTGTCGTATGACCCCTGAAATGCCTCTAAGTCGGTTGCACACACAAACGTGAAATCCCCCGGATGAAATGTAAGCACAACCCACTTTCCCCTGTAATCGTTCAACGAAATTTGCTTTATTTTCTTCTCCAATGGGAAAAAAGCCTTTGCGGTAAAATTTGGAGCCTGTCCTCCTACTTCTAACTTATTTGTATCCATGGACACAGAATGTTATAATAGATATAAAAATATTACGCCATTTTCTATTTTTTTAAGTATTTACAATTATTTAATTTGTAATAACAAATAATATTAAGAATTATTTTTACAAAAGCTTTTTAGATTGATATAGATGTACTACTGATATGGTTGATGAACTTGATATAAAGATTTTAACTACTATGGAGAACGACCCTGATGTATCAGTAGAACAAATGGCTAAATCTATGGGAGTAAGTAAGGGAACCATAAGGAATAGAATAATAAAACTTAAAAAAGACCAAGTATTGGTTGGAAGCAGCTTAAAGGTTAAATGGCGTGCAATCGGGATGGATGAAGTTTATCTTGGACTTGACATAATGCCCGAACTGTATCTTAAGGTGCTAGATTCGGTAAAAGAATTTGATTTTGTAAAAAAGTTGTTTTCCACTTCCGGGGATCATTCGGCGATTGCATATATTGTTGCTAAATCAAGTAAAATTAACGACAATATATCACAGATAGAGGGGATACAAGGGGTCAAGAAAACTTATCCTGCATTTGTAACTAATGTAATAAAATGGTAAACATCAACTAGTAATCTGCGCGATTTAATAATATTAGCTCTGGCGTTTATGATAAATTATAATAAAAATATAAAGCAGGAAAAGAGCCAGCATAATTGCTGCCATAATTAATGTTAAGGCCGAAACTAATGTTGCCGGCTTTCCAAATGTAAAAATAAAAGGGATTGGAAAAACGATCACCGACACTCCATAGTTTCCAGTGAACCCGGAAGAAATAAGAAGCATGCCGGCAACTATAATTATAAAACCAAAAATGAATAAAAAAGTCGATTTTTTCATGTGGTTGTTAAATCATTAACTGATTTATCAGTAACCCTTAGCCATTTCTCTTATCATGAGTTTTACGTCGTCAGCTAGCGGATACATGATTGGAGATGTTGCTCCGCTGTCAATATACTCTTTTACTTTCTTCCTGCATTGGTCCGGTGTTCCAGTTACAGTGAGCATTTTTACAACTTCGTCAGGCACTAGTTTCTTTGCCTTTTCCAATCCGCCCGGCTTTGCAGGCCATCCTCCCAAAGCCTCGTTTACTTCGTTTATCAATGATTCTGATACTCCACTGGCCTTCATTATGTGGGGCTGCTGCCCAAGATACATTGAAACCAGTGTTTTTGCCCTATCTATTGCCTTATCTTCATCATAATCCATAGATACAACTACCAGCTGCGGCCTATCAATTTCATCCAACTTTCTACCGGCTTTTGCAGCCCCCTTCTTTATCATTTCTAGCGCTTTTTTGTTATATTCTGGCGAAACAAGGTAATTTAAAACAACACCGTCAGCTATTTCTCCTGCAAGTTCAAGCATTTCAAACCCTGTAGCTCCTATATATACCGGAATCTTCCTGGGTTTTCTTTCTCCATAGACAACATCCAGCTGTATGTCTGTTACGTTTACAAATTTTCCATGGTAGGTCACCGATTCCAAATTAAAAAGCCGTTTTAAAACCGTGACATATTCTTTCATTGCAAGAAGCGGTTTTTCCCTTTTAACTCCAACTTTTGAGGCAAGCGGCTCCCACCACGCCCCCACGCCCAGTATTACCCTGTCAGGCGCAAGTTCGTATAGCGTGCCAAAAGTTGCAGCCATCAAACCGACATTCCTTGTCCAGTTATTTACGACCCCGCTTGCAACCGTAATTTTTGATGTATTGGAAGCTACTGCCGCCATGGGCACAATAGCGTCTCTGGCCAGTCTAGATTCAGCAAACCAAACAGCTTCAAACCCATTTTGTTCTGCATATTTGGAATATTCAATTTCATCCTTTATTGGGTGCTTATCTTGCATATATAACGCCAATCTTACCATACAGTAGGTTCCAGTAAGTTAATATTTAAGTATTTTAAAGCCAACCATCGTGTCTGCCGCAAACATTAGGGAAATAGTAAATGAGGCACTTAAACGCGGGATGCAGGTAAATCCTGAGGTTATAAAATTTATCGAGGAAAACCCTGACTATACATCACGGGTTTTATATGCAATAACGCATAAAAAGAAAGACAGCAGCCCCTTTCTAAATCTTAACGATATAGTTGATAATAATACTGGCCTTGAAAGTAAAAAGGCACCGATTTTAATAAGTAGAGGGAGGTCGTTTTCAGACAGCGTTTTGCCGCTGCCGCCTGAAGAAATATCGCTTATGCTTGCAGATAGGCTTAACAAGCTAAAATCCATATGGGCCACTAGGCCAGAAAAAACTAATTTTGTTTCCCTTCAATTCATAGCCAGGCAGTTCAAAGGCTATAGGTGGACATTTGCGCTAATAGCAAAAAAAACTGATGGGCGCCTGTTGCTTGATGACGGGAGGGCTGAGATTTCGCTAAAAGTTTCTGAAAACAGAGTTTTAAATGAAGCAGTTATTGGTTCTGCGGCAGCTTTTAAAATCAAGTTTGATGGTGAACCAATTATAGAAGAGATGTCTGACGTGGAATTGCCCGAAACTAAAGATTTAAAGAAAAAGGGTGGAAAGGTGATTGTTATAAGTGGGATAAGCGAAGGCAACCTCGACAATGAAGAGTTGTTCAAGAAACTGCAGGCAGAGAAGGCAGAGGGAATTATAATTCTGGGTAATTTGATAGATAAACGCAATTTACTGGACAGGGGGCTATTGCCAACTTACGGATATGAGCAATTAGCCAGGCACTTGGAACAGCTGGCTAAAAACCAATTCAAGATAGTTATACCTGGAGAAAATGATGAAACAAACATGGCGCTTCCCCAGAAACCGATAGGCTTTAAATTGATAAAAGAAGCTTATAACATAGCTAACTTTAGATCGTTGGGCAACCCATCTGAGATAATGCTAAATGAACAACGGGTCTTACTTTATAGTGGTCAAGGGTTAAAATGCTATTCAGGATTTGACGAAGAATACGCAATTAAGAAAATGTTAAAAACCAGGCATCTGGCACCAACTTTGGGAGTTATTCCGCTAGCCACATCTAGCAAAGATAAAATGATAATTGAGGATAGGCCGGATGTATTTTTAATCAGTCATGTGAAGAAGCCACATGATATCATGTACAGAGGTGTATGGTCAGTTGCAGTTCCCTCATTTATAGAAAGCAAATGCTATGGCATATTAGATTTTGATAAAACTGAAACCGACTGGGTTTACGTTTAAATTTTTTTTTATCTTTTACTGATCTTAAAGCCATCGCTTAAAAGCGATGAATTACCAATATGCTAAGTTTCTATTTTTAAAAATCATGTAATGCTATCCCTGAGCAAAAACGAGAGAA
>JBMFTE010000024.1:0-14748 GCA_049967195.1 Nitrososphaeria archaeon | reverse complement strand
AAATCATGACAGATCAAAACATGAAACAATGGTATAATAATTTCAGGATACTACAGTGTAGTATATAGCAGTGAACTACACCCAGTTAAAACTTGCCGCTTCATCTATGATGCTCGCAGTCACGTGCGTAATGCTGGTATTCCAGCATGGGAACAGTTTCATCATCCACGGGCATTAAGGGAATTACCCAGGGCCATATGGCCTTTTGTCAATTGCTGAATCCCTGTCAATTGTCAATCCACAGACATATACTCTCTCTTTCAGGAGATTTTGTTACGCATGTGGCAGCTGGAACATTCCTGCGTTAGTACCTGTTTATTCTATATGTGTTTTTGTGCAGGCTTAGCAATGTTTTCAATCTGGCTATTCCTGTGTTCTGCACCTTTCTGTTGCATGGTTTATGAACCATTATGCCTCAAAAAAGCCTTTCAAGGGTGTCCGCGTTAAGGTGGTTATTCAACACCCTAACTTCAAATACTATAACAGACATGCCCCTGTCTCCTTGCCTTTCTTTACAATTACCTGATTTTTTGTTGATTACATGATTTATGAGAACACAGCCTTGAAAGCGTAACTGTAATCATCATTAAAAGCGATGGTTTTGTAATCAATAAAATAAATATCGCCGCCGGCCCGACTCGAACGGGCGACCTGCTGGTTTCTGCAGGTTTAACAGCTTCGGCCTTTTTGTCAGCCGCTCTACCAATCTGAGCTACGGCGGCACTTCCATTATCTCCTATATTGGATTATAAAAACTTTAAGAATAGTACCGAAGTATGCGCATAAGTTTTTAAGGCTATTCCAAAAATATAGATTATGCATGCAATAAATTTTATAGGAAAAAATGTCAAACTTGGAGACAACGTTAAAATCTGGAATTTTGCGTATGTGGGTGACAACACCGAAATTGGAAACAATGTTTCAATTGGATCACTGGCACATGTGGATTATAATGTAAAAATAGGCAACAACGTGCGGATTGAGGGACTCGTTTACATAGCCCCACTCTCTGTGATCGGTAATGACGTCTTCATAGGGCCAAATGCAGTACTCACCAATGATCCTTACCCTCCTAGTAGCAAGATGCAAGGTGTCATTGTAGAAGACTCGGCAGCCCTAGGAGGTGGTTCAGTAATAAAAGCTGGCGTGAAAATTGGAAGGAGGTCTGTTGTTGGTATGGGTTCAGTTGTAATAAGAGATGTCCCACCGGAAACCGTTGTTGCTGGAAATCCGGCTAAGCCAATTTACGGCCGGGATGTTTATGAAGCCAAAAAGATGCTGTGGGAACAGGGCAAGGCAAATCATCGATAAGTTTAACTTATAATCCGATTTAAACAGGATAAAATGCTATGCGGCAAAACAAATGAGTTGTTGCTTTATGGTTCATCGTTTAGGATTGCCCCCGTAGTGGAAAGAGAGAAAATGCAAGAACGTCTGCTGCAGAAAGTTGAAAGCGGTAGCCTACCACTTAACGAGGGACTTCTGCTTACTACATGCAACAGGGTTGAACTTTATGCTGTTGCGGATGGTTCCTATAAATTAAAGGATGTCTTGGATCAAGACCTAAAAAGTGGTAATATGGTTTATTTTATGAGTGGTCAGGAAGTGGTAAGGCATCTTCTGAAGGTAACACTTGGAATGGATTCCCTGCTGCCTGGAGAAGAAGGTATAATCCATCAAGTCAAGTCTGCAATGGTAAGATATCAGAAATTGAAGCTAGCGCGTTCAGCTCTGGGATCGGTTTTCAGTTCGGTCATCAGAGCAAGCTGGAATATGAGGAAGCTGTATGGCATCAAGGCAGAGGGCGATGAAATAGGTAATATTATTGCCGCCAAAGTAAGAGAAAATATGGGTTCCGGATTCAGGGTTGCAATAGTCGGGTCTGGCAGGACGGCACAGGAAGTTTATAAGTCGCTCAGGGATTACGCCAGCAGAGCATATATAGTTACCAAAAGGACTTGGCTGCCAAGTGAACTTGCCGGCGCAAAAATGGTCAGCTATGATTCTCTCAGTTTAGCCTTAGAAGATTCTCAAGTGGTAATTTCAGCCACCAACACAGACATCGGAAATTACCTTCTGAATGCCATAAACCTGAAAGGAAATCTAAAGCTGCTGGTTGATCTGTCAGTGCCCAGAAGTATTGACCCGGCAGTAAAGGATTTGGGGTTTGAACTCTGGGACATGGACTTCATAGCTAGGTTGCTACATGATTACAGGTTCAACTACCCAGAAGAGATAAACCGGGCCATAAACGAAACCGCAGATCGGATATACTATAATGTATATTTTAGAAGACTTGAGGGAAGCATCCAGAGAATATACGCGTCAGCATATAAAATGGCATTGAACGAATCTCTAAATGCCCAAAAACTATTGAAAACTGGAAAAAAAGATGAAGATGTTGTATTGAGAAATATGGCAGAAAAAATCGTGAAAAAAATCTTGGAACCGCTGGTTGAAGTTCCTAAGGACCAAGCTTCGGCCAACCTAAAATTGAGCACAATCAGAGCGCTATATGGTGATAAATTATATGATAAGACTGGGAACTAGGCCCAGCAGGCTCGCAATTATACAGGCAAAAATGGTTAGTGAAAAAATAATTGCTTTAACAAATGAAGAGGTAAAAATAGTGCCAGTAACAACCGAGGGTGACCTTTCAGGAAAGCTGGGAATAAACCTCAAAAGCGCATTTACCAAGCGACTTGAAGACGCAATAACCAATGGGTCTGTTGATGCTGCAGTTCACAGCCTAAAAGATTTTCCGCTTCAATCAATGGAAGGACTGGCACTGGTTTCATTCCCAATATCACAGGATCCCTCTGATTATCTTATAACTGATTCAGGTGCTGGACTTTTTGAGCTCAAATCAGGCGCTGCGATTGGCACCGGAAGCGTAAGAAGAAAATCTTTGATTGAATTTTACAGGCCAGATGTCACTGTCCAGCCCTTGAGGGGCAATGTCGACTCCCGGGTAAAAAAGTACAGAGAACTGGGTATGGACGGTGTTGTGCTTTCAGGTGCAGGCGTCATCAGGCTTGGGCTGAATGTTGGATACAAAAGGCTGGACCCTGAGTTCTTTATTCCAGCTGCATGTCAGGGAATAATAGCTGTTGAAACAAAGGAAGGATCTAGAATTGCCATGCTCATGAAAACGATAAATGATAACTGGGCGGAAATCAGGGCCAGAGCGGAAAGAGCGTTCTTAGAAACGCTAGGAGGAGATTGTAACATTCCAGCAGGAATATACACGAGAACCTGCAATGGCATGATTTGTTTGAAAGGATTTATTGCTTCAAATAAATCCATCAAGTTTTCTGTCATGAAAGGCATGATTAAAAATGCGGAAGATGTAGGAATTGAACTTGCGGGTGAATTACTGCATTGAAGGTAATAATTGCATCGATTAGCAGCAACAGCAAAAGGCTTAGAGCACTTGCAAAGGACAACGGCTTTGATCCTGTTTTTATATCAGTTTTAAAAATTGAGCGATTGGATATTTCAGAGGAACTGAGCAGGTGTCTAGAGAAAGGGGCTTACTCTTGGGCCTTATTTACATCTGCCACAGCCGTTTCGCTGTTTTTTAATTCTAAAATGCTTGTAAAATCCCTTAAAGGAGCCAGGTTCGCCGCTGTTGGGCCCAGCACAGCCGGCCTTTTGCACAGAAAGGGAATCATGGTCGACTTCACTCCCTCTGAATACACCACAGAAAAGCTGGCAGAGGAGCTGCCTGCAGATCCAAGTTCAAAGGTGCTGATTTTAAGAAGCAGCGACGGGAGCCATTACGCGGAGACAATACTGAGCAAAAGGGGCTTAATTCCGTGCAGACTTAACCTCTACCGGGCATCATTTGTAAATAGACCGGTTAAATTGGACAAAATGCAGGGGGCAAAAATCGTAATATTTGGCAGCTCAAAAGAGGTATTGGGGTTGGAAAACCGCTTAACCATCTCAGGCATTAAAGATTTCAAGAAAACCGTACTTGCTGCGTCCATAGGCCCGCTGACAAGGACCACCGCTATGAATCTTGGATACAGGGTAATAAATACACCGAAAGCTTATACGTACAACTCGCTATTTGAGATGCTGGGTGAGCTTAAAAATGAGGGACGAATTTGATATTTTTCCTAACATAAGGGAGAGGAGACTAAGATCAAGTGCTGGCATGAGAGAACTTGTTGCAGAAACATCATTAAATCCGGCAAATTTTATGTTGCCACTTTTTATAATGTCAGGTGAAAGAAAAACTCAGGAAATAAGAAGCATGCCAGGAGTAATGAGGCAGACATCTGATATTGCTGTAAACACTGTGGAAAGAGCCCTAAATTTAGGAATAAGATCGTTCCTGCTGTTTGGAATTCCTGATGTAAAGGATGAAGCTGGAAGCGGTGCTTATGATGAAGGAGGAGTTGTTCCTGTAGCAATAAGGAAAATAAAGAAGGAATATCCCGAAGCGGTAGTTGCAGCTGATGTTTGCCTTTGTGAGTACACAAATCACGGCCACTGTGGTCTGGTAAAGGATGGTAAGATAGACAACGACTTAACCCTTCCCCTTCTCTCCAAGACGGCAATTGTTTATGCGAAGGCAGGAGCTGACATCGTAGCGCCCAGTTCAATGATGGATGGGCAGGTAAGGGCAATAAGGGCAGGGCTTGAAAGTGAAGGGCTCAATAATACAGTTATAATGAGTTATTCATCAAAGTTTGCTTCGGCTCTTTATGGTCCGTTCAGGGAAGCCGCAGACTCCAAGCCAGCATTTGGGGACAGAAAGACGTACCAAATGGACTACAGGAATGGTAGGCAGGCGATGAGGGAAATTGACCTTGACATAAAGGAGGGAGCTGACATAGTGATGGTGAAGCCAGCAATATTCTATATGGATCTTATAAAAATGGCCAAGTCCAATTTCAATGTTCCCATAGCAGCTTACAGCGTGAGCGGTGAATACAGCATGATCAAGGGTGCTGCTATTAACGGTTGGATCAATGAAAAGGACATCATGATTGAACTTATGCACTCAATCAAGAGGGCAGGAGCTGACATAATAATAACGTATTATGCAGAAAAAGTAGCCGAAATGTTAAAGTGATTTCTGCCTAAAAGCCCCTCTATAGGAGACATCGATCGAAAACCATTTTAACACTCCATGCATTTTATTGATCATGTCGTCTAAGGCAATTCTGCCCGATATAACAAAACTCTCCCGGTGGTTCAGATGAAAGATCAAGAAAGTAAAAAACTGGTTAAAAGGGCATTGAACGTTATGGTAGGAGGGGTTAACAGCCCGGTCAGGGCCTATAAGAGCGTTGGTGGAAGGCCTTTGTTTATTACAAAGGGAAAGGGTTCGAGGATATGGGATGCTGATGGAAATGAGTACACAGATTTTGTATGTTCTTGGGGGGCAATACTGCTTGGGCACTCTGACCCAGATACAGTAAAGGCGTCGTGCAATGCAATTGCAAGGGGAAGCTCATTTGGAGCACCAACCGAAAATGAGCTACACCTTGCAGAAGCTATCTCAGGCAGCATAAAGAGCGCTGAGATGGTTAGACTGGTTAATTCCGGCACGGAAGCCGTAATGACTGCGATCAGGCTCGCAAGGGGGTTCAGCGGCAGGAAAATTATAGTTAAATTTGAAGGAAACTATCACGGCCACTCTGATATAGTACTTTCAAAAGCAGGGTCAGGGCTAGCCACGCTTGGTATACCCTCCTCTGCAGGGGTGCCTGAGGGCTGTGTTACAGATACTGTTACGTTAACATATAATGATACTGCAAAATTTGAGGAATTTATGGACAAAAATGGGCGAAATGTTGCTGCAGTTATTGTGGAACCTGTGGCTGGAAACATGGGGGTGGTACCTGCACAAAGGGAATTCCTGTCAAGCATCAGAACCAAATGTAACCAAAATTCTTGTGTCCTTATTTTTGATGAAGTAATATCAGGGTACAGGGTTTCAAAGGGCGGTGCGCAGGAACTTTACGAAATATATCCAGACCTCACTGTCCTCGGAAAGATAATAGGGGGTGGATTTCCAATAGGTGCTGTTGTTGGAAAGGCTGAAATCATGAAATATCTTGCACCTGAGGGGCCAGTTTATCAGGCGGGAACACTTGCAGGGAACCCCGTGGCCACTGCGGCAGGGCTTGCGGTCCTTTCTCAGCTAAACGATAAAATTTATCAAGAACTGGAAGGCTATGGAAAAAGGATCGAAGCATTAATTAAAAGATCAGCGGAAGATAGTGGAATAAGCGTTATAGTAAACAGGTCGGGGTCGATGTTCAGCACCTTCTTCACTAACAAACCAGTGAGAAACTTTAATGATGTTTTCAATTGCAGGAATGAACTCTATACAAAGTTTTTCTGGTCAATTCTTGAACACGGAGTATATGCCCCTCCGTCGCCATATGAAAGCTGTTTTATCACCGCAAGTCATGACAAGTCTGACTTGAAAATGCTTGAAGATGCGCTTTACACTTCATTTAGGTTAATAAGCAATGAACGACACACTCATTGATGCCCTTAACGGAAAAACCCACAGCTATGTGCCAGTATGGTACATGAGGCAAGCCGGAAGGCATATGCCAGGGTTTGCAAAATATATATCAGATGTAGGACTGTCAAAGGTAATCAGGAATCCTCGTATTGCTTCAGAAATAGCTGCCGAGGCCGTAGAAAAACTGAACGTTGACGCAGCAATAATGTTTTCTGACCTGATTACGCCCCTTGAAGAGGCAGGGCTAGAATATTCTTATGAAGCCGGCCCTCATCTTAAATCTACATTTTCATTAAATAAATTTGAGGATGCATCAAATGGCATAAGCGTAGATGACTTGTGGTTCATAAGGGATCAGATAATGGAAGTAAGGAACATGGTTGATGTTCCGGTCATAGGATTTGCGGGTGCACCATTTACTATGGCAAGTTACGTCATAGAGGGCATGTATGTAAGGGAATTTCCGAAAACCAAGTTGTACATGATCAGTGGGAACTGGAACAGGCTCATGGATGCGATGTTAAATATAATTGTCAAGGATATCGATGTGCAGATGGGTGCTGGGGCCTCAGCTGTTCAGCTTTTTGATACGTGGATAGGGGTCCTCTCGGAAGATCAATTCAAAAAATATTATTATCCAATACTATCTAAGCTAATTTCACATATCAGAAATAAGGTTCCTGTTATTTACTTCTGCACTGATTGTAATCACTTGCTGAAAATAATCGGGAATAAAGTTAAACCAACGGCGCTGAGCGTTGATTGGAAGACTTCGCTCAGGTTAATGCATAAGATAACTAAAACTGGGCTTCAGGGAAACCTTGACCCTGTATATGCCCTTGCTGGTGGCGATACAATGCTTAGGGAAGCTGCAGCAGTGCTTAAAGATGCTGATAGAATAAATAACTATGTATTTAACCTTGGTCATGGCGTTCTTCCCGGAACAGACTGGAGGGAGCTCAAAAACCTTACTGAGTATGTGCATAAGGCTGGGCAAATTGTTTAAACATATTTTTAAAACGCGTAGACAATGCATTTATATTGAAGAACCTGATTTTGACTGAATTTGGTGCTCCATCAACACCAGATGAGCTGAGAGAATTCCTAACCAACCTCAACAATCGCAATCCTAGCAGGGAGGAACTTGGGGAAGCTACAAGAAAATACAATGTCATTGGAGGTTCCCCAATAAGGGAAAAACTGATTAAGATCGCAGAGGGTATTAAAGGTAAGCTGGATGGAGTTAGGGTGGACTATGCCTTTCTCTACAATAAACCTTACCTGAAGGACGTAATTGAGCTAAATGCGGAGTATGGTGATATTACAATCCTGCCAATGTTCACCTTCTATTCTAGGAAAACTGCGATGGATATCAGCAGAAGTATTTCAGGTTATACAGGCAGCGCTAAGATAAAAGTAGCACCAGAAGCTTCAAGGATTAGCTGCATGCACGCTGTATGGGGAAAAAAATTAAAATCAGATACGGCGAATCTTAAAAAATACACACTGGTTTTTACTGCACATAGCATACCTGCAAGTGGTTCAGGTGAATACCTACAGAGTTTTAGAAAATTTGCAGAAAATATAGCTTCATATGCAGGTAAAGCAGACTTTTTGACTGGTTTCCAGAATTCACGACCAGGATGGATTGGTCCGCATATATATGAGCTTCAGCTTGGTACATGCAAGGATGTTGTGGTTGTTCCCTTGAGCTTTCTACTGACTAATATGGAGATACTATATGACCTTGATCATGAATTTTCAGAATACATTGTGAAAAAAGGCTACAGATATATGAGGAGCGGCCCCCCTGATGAAAGCGATCAACTATATGAATGTCTAGCAGGAGTTGTATAGCGCAATCTTCAACTTAAAACTAAAAAATAGATAAAAACGTTTAAAGCCATTTGGACTGAAACACGCATAATGGATCATAGTAAAGCTGTAAAGGAAGGAATAAACAAGGCTCCACATAGAAGCCTGTTGAGGGCTGATGGACTTAGGGACGAGGATTTTAAGAAGCCATTTATAGGCATAGCAAACAGCTTCACTGAAGTAGTGCCAGGCCATGTGCATCTCAGGGAGCTGGTTGAATATGTAAAAGAAGGAATTAAAGCGGAGGGAGGGATGCCATTTGAATTTAACACAATAGCTGTGGATGATGGTATTGCTATGGGGCATGTTGGAATGAAGTTTTCACTCCCGTCTAGGGAAGTCATAGCAGATTCAGTTGAAATAATGGTGATGGCACATCAGTTTGATGCGCTTGTTACGCTGAGCAGTTGTGATAAAATAACGCCAGGCATGCTTATGGCTGCTGCAAGGCTGAACATACCAACCGTAATGGTCACAGGGGGGGCAATGAAGGCAGGAGTATATAAGAACAAAAAGGTGGGCCTAATTGATGTATTTGAAGCTGTTGGAAAATATAATTCTGGGGAAATGAGTGAACAGGAAGTCCTGGAAATAGAAAAGGTTGCCTGTCCAAGCGCTGGATCATGCAGCGGGTTATTTACCGCCAATACAATGGCTATACTTATTGAATCCATGGGGCTTGCGCTACCATATGGCGGCACAGCTCTTGCAACGTCGGATCAGAGAAAAGCTATTGCAATAGAAAGCGGAAGAACAGTAGTAAAGCTGTTCAGAAATGGCATAACCGCGAGGAAGTTCATGACAAGGGATTCATTCAGGAATGCGATTGCAGTTGACATGGCACTTGGAGGGTCAACAAATACAATACTGCACCTTATGGCAGCAGCTAATGAAGCAGGCGTTAACCTCACGCTAGATGACTTCAATGAAATTGGCTCCAGAGTTCCTCACATAGCACCAATATATCCGGGAGGGCCATACATGATTGAAGATTTGCATGAGGCTGGTGGGGTACCTGCTATAATGAAGTCAATAAAAGATAAACTGAACTTGGATCTGCCAACCGTTAGCGGCAAAAGCATAAGGGAAATAATTGATGGTACACCCATTAAAAACCCTGATATAATAAGGGATGTAAGTAACCCCGTGCACAAAAGCGGTGGCATAGCCATTCTTAAGGGAAACCTTGCGCCCAACGGGTCAGTAATAAAGACCGGTGCCCTAAGGGAAAAGTACAGATTTGCGGGAAAGGCGGCAGTTTTTGATTCAGAGGAAGATGCATTTAAGGCTGTAGTGAGTGGAAATGTAGGTCCAGGACATGTAATTGTAATAAGGTACGAAGGTCCAAAGGGTGGACCAGGAATGAGGGAAATGCTCGATGTTACAAGTGCCGTAGTTGGAATGAAGATAGATGATAGGGTTGCGCTAGTAACTGATGGAAGGTTCTCTGGGGGCACAAGGGGGCCTGCTGTTGGCCATGTAAGCCCCGAAGCATGGGAAGGAGGACCAATTGCCCTTGTAAAAGATGATGATATTATTGAAATTGACGTGTCAAATAGATCAATTACCTTTAACGTTTCAGGCGATGAACTCAAAGCCAGAAAAGAAAGGTGGATCAGGCCCGAACTGAAAACAAATTCGCCTGTGCTTATAAGGTACTCCTACCTAGTTACTTCGTCTGATAAAGGGTGTATTATGAGGAAAGACCTCCATGGATAAAGTGGAAATCCTTGATACTACGCTAAGGGATGGCAGCCAAATGGCTGGTGTAAATTTCACGCTGGAAGACAAACTTGCGATAACCGAGAAGCTTGATGAGCTGGGGGTTGACTTTATAGAAGGAGGATGGCCTGGCTCCAACCCAAAGGACATAAACTATTTCAAGGCGGTTAAGAGCATTCACCTCAGACATTCAAAAATATCGGCATTTGGATCTACAAAGAGAAAGCCCGGTAGCGAAGACAAGAATCTGGAAACGATAATTCAGGCTGACACTGATTATGCCACTCTGTTTGGGAAGACCTGGATGCTGCACATAAAGGAGGTTCTCAAGCTAACGCCTGAAGAAAACCTGTCTCTTATAGGGGAATCTATTGATTACCTAAAATCGCATGGAGTAGAAGTTATTTATGATGCTGAACACTTTTTTGACGGTTACAGGGATGATCCTGAATACGCCCTGAGCACCCTCCGGGCAGCTTCTGGAGCATATGCTCTAGTCCTAGCAGATACAAACGGTGGCACACTGACGCATGTAATTGCGGACGTAGTTCAGGAAGTTAAAAGGAGTTTTTCCTCCAGAATAGGCATTCATGCGCATAATGATTCAGGAGTTGCTGTTGCAAATTCCCTGATGGCGGTAGAGCACGGCGCAAGGCATGTACAGGGCACAATAAATGGCTTGGGGGAAAGATGCGGAAATGCAGACCTTGTGCAGATAATACCTGCACTTGAACTTAAAATGGGGTTAAAGGCCTTAAAGGACGACAACGGTTTAAAGGCCTTAAAGGATGTGTCATCATATGTATATGGTATACTAAATATGCGAGAAAACCCATACCAGCCTTATGTAGGAAGATACGCATTTACCCATAAAGGGGGTGTGCATATTGATGCAATGATGAAGGATTCAAGAACTTATGAGCATGTGGAACCGGAAAAAGTTGGAAATGTGCGCAATTATGTTGTTTCGGAGCTTTCTGGAAGAGCCACTCTTTTGAAATACTCCCATGAACTAGGTATAAAACTGGAAAAAGACCATCCCGCAGTAATAAAGTCCCTTAGTGAAATCAAACAGCTTGAAGCCTACGGCATTGTGGAAAACGCCGATGCAACAGTAAAGCTAATCATTCTTAAAAATCTGGGAGTTTACACTGACAAATTCAATGTGCTGTACTGGATGGCAAATGCCAGAGACACAAATGGCAGAATAGAATCCGAAGGAGAGGTAATAGTTAGGGTTGGTGATGAAGTTCACTATGAAAGGGAATCAGGCGTAGGGCCTGTACATGCCCTGGACAATGCGCTCAGAAAAGTGATAGTTAAGGTCTTTGAAATTCTTAAAACATCAGAACTACTAAACTTTAAAGTAAGCGTAACGGAGGGTGATAGCAAGGGAACCGCCTCCTATGTGAGGGTTTTTATAGAGTTTGGAGACCATAAACTACGCTGGTCTACGACCGGCGTTTCAAAAAACATCCTAGAAGCATCAGTTAATGCTCTTACAGATGGGTACAATTACAGGCTTGCCTTAGAGGAGCTCAACCGTTTTAAAAGTCCTGAATAGATATCCAGTATTTCAAGTCCAACCGAAATTCCCATGCTGGCTTCCGGTGCAGGATTGTTTTTGAAGAATTCTTTGACTTCATCTTCTCTTCCCAGACCAATATAAGGTATTGTATGCGAAATTATTCTGGGAAGCACGCCGCTACCAGCATATACCTTTCTAAGCATGCTGTAGTTGCCCTTAAACCACGACCAAATCATATCTCTGTTTGTATAATTGGAAGTGGAGGCAGTTATTGACCTTATATCCTGTTTCTTGACCTTATCGCTTAGGAGAAATGCAAGTGCGTCATTTAATCTGCTGCGATCCCTTATATTTACCATACCTATAATAATTCTTGATTTGTCCTCATCACTCTTTGCTCGTGCATAAATATCGTAAAGCTCTTGAAATGGATCATCAGAGTAAAGCGCTTTGGCCAGTGCAACAGTTAACTTCATGTCAGGCTCAGCTGAAAAGAACTCAGAGCCTGCTACAGACTTCCCAAAGGAACTGTCAATTAACGCCAGCCTTAATGATAAAACACCTGCCAGTACCCGTGATGTCTGGTCCTTTTTCTGGTTCCACTGGCTGAACTGCTTTCTGTGGAACTCAAGACAGTTATCAATAATTGCAGCCTCATTTATGGAAAGCATCTGGATCAGCTGGCTGGAAACCTCCCACACTGGCAGAAATCCTGAATCATCGTAATACTTTTTTACCAAACTCAGGTATTTCGGAAGTTCCAGATTTCCCGAAATCAGCATTGCATAGTTATCAGATATGACGTTCCACCTGTCGTACGCATTTCTAGACCTCAGCAGAGGTTCGTCCCACTCCGGATATAATACCCTGTAGAAACCGCTGCCAGAAGCATTTAGTTTGGATGCTTTCTGTATATAACCTATTTCACTATCAAGTAGCTCTGAATTGATTGTATCACCGTGGTAATATGTCAACGGCACTGGCCATGTTCCTTTTTCATTGCCCTTAAAGAGGAACCTTTTCTGCGTTACTTTTATTTTGTCACCCTGCTCTTCAAGGTACAGTACTGGATGACCTGGAATGGTAACCCACTCCTTCATTATTCTGCTTATGGGCATGCCAGAACTTTCTTCAAGTGATATCCACAAATCCTCCATGGTTGCATTTGAATAGGAATGCCTTTTCAAGTAGTTTCTTATACCGTTCATGAACAATTCAGAACCCATATAGCTTTCAAGCATTCTCAGAATGCTAGCCCCCTTCCCGTAACTTATGTCGTCGAATATCTGCTCTATATCATTCTCCGTCTTTACATCAATGTGTATTGGGTGGGTTGATGAAAGTGAATCCATCAGGAGCGCTGGCGATGTTTCGCCAAGCACAAAATCATTCCAGTGATCCCATTCAGGATGCATGTTTTCAATAGCCTTATAGCTCATAAATGTTGCAAAACTCTCATTTAGCCACAAATCGTCCCACCATTTCATTGTAACCAAATCCCCAAACCACTGATGCGCAAGCTCGTGGGCTATGACAACTGCTACGTTTCTTCTTGTTTGCTCAGCGCTTGATTCATCAGCCAGCAAGGCGGTTTCCCTGAAGGTTATTGCACCCCAGTTTTCCATTGCGCCCATGGCAAACTCCGGCACTGCTATCAGGTGCATCTTTGGCAGTGCGAACTTTATACCAAAATACTGCTCATAAAATCTTATAGCACCCTTTGCAACTTCAAGTGCAAGTTTTCCCCTTTTTGACCGGTTGCCATATGATGCTACATACAATTCCTTTCCGTCAAACCTGTCTGATATAAAATCAAATGGGCCAATCCCCAAATAAAGGAGGTAGCTTGACATGGCAGGTGTTTCCATAAATTCAACCATCTTTATTTTTCCGTTTCTTTCTAGCCTCACCTGTGGCATGTTTGATATTACCTCAAGGTCTGAATTGACATTGACAATAAGCCTGTATTTGGCCTTGAAAGCCGGGTTATCCACACAGGGTATAAAGTACCTTGCCCCATTTGGTTCAAAATGTGTGGTGAATACTTTGCCACCATCATATCTTGCAACATAAAAACCCATTAGGTTGCTGGAAACTGTGTTTGAAAAATCAACTTCCACACTTCTTTCGATTTTCTCCATAATGCGAAGCTTCCTTCCATCGTACGTGTAATTTGCCTGTTTTCCATCTACACTAACACCTTTAATTTTCATGCCTACCGCGTCAAGTTCCATGCTATCCAAGCTGCCGGTTTCTATTACCTCCTTTCCACTGTACTTCTCAGAATCGTAATCAACGTCAAGTTCAATCAGATATCTTGTATCGCTCATTTAGCATATATTTATCATACTAAATATTATATATTTCCCCCGGTGATGCTTAAGGGCAATGAAAAAGGGAATCATAAATGCGCTTTTCTACATCTCGGTAATTTTACTTATATTAAATGTAGGTCTGCTTTTCCTTAATGTTGCGGGGGTGACGTATCCAGTTATGGGGGTGAGCATGCAACCAAAGCTCTATACTGGGTACCTAGCCTTTGTGCAGCCAGCTAACATAAGCCAACTGCAAGTGAACAAGAGTATAGTTGTGTACTATAACCCGTTTTACCGAGAACTTGTTATACATCACGTAGTTGGAAGGGTTGGTGATGGCGTAATAGTGCAAGGCTTTAACAAACTTACGAATCCCACCCCTGATATGAACTTCACAAGCATGAAACCATTGATTGTGACACAAAGCATGCTAAAGGGAGTGGTCACATTTTATATACCATTTATGGGTTACCTGATTTTAAAGCCATACAGCTACATTACAGTTGTTTTCTTCGTTATAATGTTCACCATTAAGTTCCTATATGAAAGGAAACCCAAAGAATACAGTAAAACACAATAGCAACTATGAGTATGACAATTTAATCCTTAACCTCACTGCTGAATGTATTCCAAATCTGCCCTACCATAGTGCCTGATATTGCTCGCTATATTAGTAATAATAACCATTATATAATTGATCGTCTCCGATGGTTAATTGTTTCAAAGGCCAACTATGAAACCGACTGAAGCATTATTTATATCATTTCAAAACCATCGCTTTTAGCGGATCACAGTTACGCTTTTAAGTTTCTCTT
>JBMFTE010000023.1:0-14975 GCA_049967195.1 Nitrososphaeria archaeon | reverse complement strand
GCTCATCTGTTGTATTTAATACAAAAATATACTATATAAGTATTTATAAAAACCCAAATTTAAAACAAACGAATGTTTTTACAGAATAAAATGGACAATTATAAAAAAATATTTTATGAAAAATTTTATGCTTCCCCTGAAGCTACAGCTATGCTTACTCCCTTTCCTGTTTCAATGCCCCATATGTGCCAGGCAATTGCCGCTATGGCTCCTACGCCCCAAACCACAACCGCGATTGCTAAAAACTCCTGAAGTGCACCGGGTGTGCTAGGGCTAGGTATCAGATATATCAACGGTATGTATGCGCCTATGGATATTACCCTTGCTAATGCGGTAAGCTTTCCCCTGTGCTGTGTTGGCCAAAGCTCTCCCTTAAGCGTGTCTTCTGTCATATAATCTATCTGCACAATTGCATAGAAAATTACTAGCAATATCCAGAAAATAATCAGGTCTGAAGACCAGATGTTAAGCGTCGCTGCAATGATTATCATCATTACAGCCACACCCACACTGGAAAGCGTCAGGAACCATTTTCTGCTGTACTTATCACCGGTCATTCCAAGAAACCCTGCTGCAAATCCTGCTGCTCCTGCTATGAGAACTATATAAGGAAATAGATCAGGAAAGAACAATGGAGCTAACGTGTAGGCCATAAATCCGTAGCCTACTGCATTTGAAAATGCAACCAGTGTGGCCACTGTTTCTTTAAACCATATTGGGGGATTCTTGACATTTGCATTGGATTGAACTGTAGCAGCTGTGGATGAAGCCTTTATTGTTTCATTTCCAAAGTACTTTTTTACTTCATCATTAGCTTTATCTGTCTTGCCTACCTTTTCCAACCACCTTATTGATTCAGGCATGTTCAGCCTGAGGTAGATCAAAACCACCAGCGACAGAAGCACTGCAACCCCTGCCATTGTCCTTCCAAAGAAAACCGTGGAGGAGATTGTAATGAAGCTCACTGCTGAAGTTATCACTCCTGCCAGAGCAACAAAATCCATCAGCATCATCATGCTCTTGCTTCTGTTCTTTCTTGGGAATATCTCGTGAGCCATTGTCATTATATTGTTCATTTCTGATCCTGCAGCCGACAGCAGAATTGCCAGAGATATTAGAACAAGCACATAGTTTACGCTCAGAGCCAGCAACACACCGCCTATTGCGTACATGCTCATTGAATAAATGAATGTCTTTTTCCTACCGAGCTTGTCTGATATTGGCCCTCCTATGGCTATGCCTATTATCAGCCAGAGGTATGGCCATGAGAAGAGCAGCTTTTCAAGGTAAAATGGCACGGAATACCAGTATGATGCCACGAATGCCAGTGAAAAGATGTATCCTTCTAGCAGCAGACCTATCGCGAATGCCGCGAAACTTATTGTGTGTGCACGCGTCCAAGGAAGCTCTTCATACGTTTTAGATGTTTGCATCGTAAACTAAGCTATAGGATTGAGTATAAAAGCTTTTCTTAAGCAAAAAAATCGTTGTTTTTAATACTATTTTATAAATTAATTTGATGTTTTTTTAAGGATTTCTAAATAACCTTCATTGCTAGTCAGAATTTCCCTCACCGGCTTTACGAGCTGGTCCACGTATATAGATGCGGTGAGCTTAAGGTCCATGGGATGAAGGGAACCAGATAGAAATGCTGTTCTTAGCTCTTCGTATCCAGAGTACTCTACATCCCCGCCATACTTTGCGTCCCTTTCTACCTTTACTTTTTTGAATGTTGGAAAAACTACATATTTCATTATTTCCATAACTGGATTTCCCTGGTCCCTGTCTGCAGGGCACCACGCCTTGGACAGCTTTTCCTTAATGACTGCAAAATCGTCGTGCACAAATACCGCAGATGCGGGCTTTGACTTGCTCATCTTTGAAAACTCCTCCTCCCCAACGACAACCGGCTTTATCAGGCCTGGCAGTAAATGATGATGCAGCGCTATTGGAGCCTTCCAGCCCATTTTGGGAAATATGTCTCTCGCCAGCATATGAGCCTTCCTCTGATCCATTCCGCCATGAGCTATGTCCACCTCGAGCGCATGTATATCATTGATCTGCAGTATTGGATAAAATAGCTGGGCAAACGAAAGCTCCTCCTTTTCATTCCTCCCCGCTATGGTAAGGGTTCTGCTGACCCTCTGCACAGAGGTGTGAGTTGAAAGCTTTAACAGGTCATCCCAGTAATCTTTTTTGGACTGGTAAAGATTGCTGCCCCTGATGAACCTGACCTGGCTCCCTATGAATTTTGTAAATGCCATTTCGTACATGTCCGCAAGTTCCTGTATCAGTTCCCAGTTTTTGCCCAGCTTTTCGTTTATGTATGTGTGCCAGTCGGCAAGAAATACAGTTACATCTATGCCAGCCATGACCAGGTCCCTGAGCTTTATGCCGGTAACAATCAGGCTGCCGAGGTGTAACGGCCCTGATATTTCGATGCCTATATAGTGCTTTATCCTAGACCCTGAATCAAGAAGCGCACGAAGCTCATCAACTGTGACTGCCTCCTCCGTAGGTTCTTTCATGATTAGCGCTAACCTTTCGTCAGTTGTCATTGGCATGAATCAAAAAAGCGCACTTTTAACCGTTGCTGAAGCGGTCACTTTTTCTTCTCTTCAGGCGCATCCTCTACGCCCTTTTCGTTTACCATAAATACAACTTCTCTCTCGGCCATGTACGGGCTGTCTACCATTCTGGCAACCCTGGCCTTGCCCGACTTTCTCAGGTAAACCCTGTAGGTGCTCATGTGGGCCACCACGTGCCCACCAACCGGCTTGGTCGGGTCACCGAAAAATGAATCTGGAGACGATTGAACCTGGTTTGTCACCACAGCCGCAATGTTGTACATTTCAGCCGTTCTGAGCAGCTGGTGCATGAAGCCGTTGAGCCTCTGCTGCCTTTCCGCGAGAGTGCCCCTCCCAGGGAAATCAGACCTGTAATGCGATGTTACTGAATCAACTATCACAAGCCTGACCTTTTCATTCTCGATGTACTTGCCTACTTCTTTCAGCAGGAGCTCCTGGTGCGAACTGTTATAAGCTCTTGCTACGATGATGCGTTCCATAACCTTAAGGGGGTCTAAGCCCCTGTTTTCGGCTATCTCCGCTATCCTTTCCGGCCTGAACGTGTTTTCCGTGTCAATGTATATTATACTGCCATCAAGCCCCCCCTTGTCCTTTGGCATCTGCACCATCACCGATAGTGAGTGGCATATCTGGGTTTTACCTGAACCAAATTCGCCGTAAAGCTCAGTTATGGCACCGGTCTCAATCCCGCCCCCAAACAGCCCGTCCAGGTTGTGCGCACCTGTTGAGATTCTCTCTATACTCTTTCTGATCTTGTAAAGTTCCGTGGCGCTCATAAAGTCCTTAGACAGCACGCCCTTTTCTACCAGAAAGTTTCTGGCCTTTGTTATAAAATCTGATGCCTTTTCGGAATCCCCCCCTATAAGGTCAGCCACATCAGATATGTTACGCGAGGCCAAGTCCATAATATTGCGTATGCCCCCATCATTGAGCTTTTGCTTTGTTACAGGGCCAATGCCCGCTATGTTATCTATACTTAGGTCCTCAGACATTGGTAATTGAGAACCAATGCCATTATAATAAACCTTTTTGCGCTTTCCTTCACCTTAGCAGGTCGGTCGATATCTGGTAAACATCCCATAATTCCCGCCCCAGCTGCCCCTCGTGCTGCGCGTGAACCAAGTCCTTTACGGTTATCACCCCATCCGACATGAGCTTCCTGACACGCCCTTCCCCGATGAGGTCTTCAAATGAAGTCACTGGATATAGTTTCATCCTTTCAATCATGACCTCCAGCCCGCCTTCAGGAGGGTACTTCCACGCTATTATGCCCATGCCCCTACACTTAGCGAAGTCGATCGCATCGTCAGAAACTTTTGTGTTACTTACAAGTTCCGCACCAGCAAACCCATGATTAGCCTCGTTAAGGTCCAGAAGCCTCATGTAAGTGTACAGCGCCTCCTTAAGGCCAGTGTAAATGCCAAACTCGTTGTGGTATTTCATTTCAGCAAACCTCTTGCCTCTTGCATCACTGTATATAACGTCCAGCTCATGGATGACGCACCTGCCAGAAAGCCTCTGCCTTACAAGCGGCTCGTGCCCCATTTCCTTAACTATCCTTGCATAGAAATCCTCGAAATTATATCCGGCAGGTCCGAGCTTCATCATGCTTTCCCTTAGCTGATACCTTACGGCCCCTGCGGGGTCCTGCTTCCACAGGATCTTCTTGAGCTTTTCATGGATTTCGGAAGAGTTTACCCTCCCTGCCATTGAGCCTTCCAGTTCAGCTATCACCCTTTCCGCAACCGCAGGGCCCGTGCATTTTAACAGGCTTGAGCGGATCTTGTGCCTGTCATAGTTCTCGATCCTGCCATCACGCTTAACCACTACCTGTTCCATAAAATTACAAACCCGGGCCAAAATAAAAGCTTATGCAAATCTTATTTAACTCCTGATCCATTGCACTGGCATGAAGGCCATAGCACTGGCAAGCTACAACGCTACGTTTGTAATCAGCGCCATGAGGCAGCCGGCGCCTGGGGAAACCGTCAGGGTCAACCATATTAGGATTGAACACGGGGGCAAGGGTTCAAACCAGGCAATAGGAATCAGGAGAATGGGTTTCGAAACAAAGGTCATTGCCTCGGTGGGCAGCGATGAATTCGGAAAGCTTGCCTTGAAAAAATGGATGGATGAAGGAATTGACGTTGGCCGGGTAAAAATGACAAACGCGTACACGGGTTATGCCTTTGTGTTCCTGACGGAGGGCGGGGGCAACAGCATTTACATAAGCCCAAACGCCAATGAAGCCATTGACCGAGGGCTTGTAATTGACGAGATGACCAATTCAAATTATGACCTCTTTGTCACGGTGTTTGAAATTGACCCCAAGCTGGCTCTGAAAGCCGCGGGCATCGCATCAAAAAAATCGATGGCTGTTTTAAACCCAGCGCCTGCAATACCACTCAAGCCTGAAGAACTGGATGGTATTTATGCGCTTACCCCGAATGAAACAGAAATAAAGGTGATGTCAGGGCTTCAACCTGATTCACAGGCAGATGTCGCTTCACTTGCAAGAAGCTATTCCAAGTGGGTAAAGGTTGTTGCTGTTACTCTTGGCGAAATGGGAGCACTTGTAATAAGCGGCGGCAGGGAAAAGCTCGTGCCAGCGTTGCGCGTTAAAGCTGTAGACACCACTGGCGCAGGTGATGCCTGGAATGCGGTATTTTCAGCACTGCTTGCCGAGGGAAACGACCCATTCTACGCCGCGGAAATGGCCAACAGGGCTGCTGCCTTTCTAGTAGCAAGGAAAGGGGGCGCACCGGATTTGGTTGACAACCTGCCGTACAGGGGTCAAATGCCATGGAACTGATCATACCAGAACAGATGGCAGAGGAACTGCTGGAGCACATGCGTTCGCAGCTTCCATATGAATCTGTTGCGTTTCTCCTGGGCTCAAGGGAAGGTGACAGGTTCACCGCTGAGGAAATCGTTAAGGTAGGCAATGCCGCCCATTCCAGCGTGGAATTTGCCGTTGACCCCCAGGAGCTGTACAGCGTTTACATGATGGGAAGGGAGATAGTGGGCATCTTCCACAGCCACCCCGGGCCTCCAGTTCCCTCAGAGCTAGATGTATTTTACATGAAACTCAACCCCGTTCCGTGGTTGATAGCATCGTCTGTAACAGATGAACTAAAGGCTTACGTGCTGGAGGGGGGAGTATCTGAAATAAGGGTCAGGGTTGTTTAGCCGTCATTTAACCTCTATCTCGGCATGTGTAAGAAATCTGCTGATCGGCATGAACCTTTTACCGCTGCCCGTATAGAACTTTGTGAACCACTCGTACACGTGAAGCCTCAGGCTCTGGATGTAAACGATCAGGCCCTCAAGCGCCATTATCCCGAGGTTACCAAATATTAACAGCGGTATTGATATTGCCCCGAGTGCTGCCGTCTGGTTAAGGGTGTGCATGAGTATAACATGCACCATCAAGAGCACCCCAAGCCTAGCATAGCTGATTGTGTTAGCAAGAAATTCAATGACTATGAACATGAATGCAATGGCGCCGTTCATGGTCCCCTCGTGCTTTATTGAATAAGTCAGGAATATCATAATGGAAACTGCCGTAATGGGAACGGTAAAGGCGCTGAGGTAAAGGTTGGGCACGCCTATCAGGGCGGCCCTTCCCTTAAACAGGTTGAAGCTGTAATTCCCGCCTATTATGCTCAGGCCCATCAGCACTCCACCCACATAAGCTATGAATACCGGCAGCTTACTCACCATCGCCCTCCTCCATGAAGACCTCAGTGCCTGATAGAAGTCTATGAAATATGCCGAACTCAGGTGAATTATCCCTATCATCAGTGAAAACATCAATATCAGCATTATTGTAGAATATGTCAGCGTGGAAACGTCCAGCACCCTCAGCCTCCAAAGGTACTCCCCGATAAATGGAATGCTGTACGTGCCAAAGCCGAAAACTTCCCCAACAAGTATGCCCGCAACGGAAGCAGCTGCGCCAAAGGAAAGCAGCATTGCACCCCATTTTTTCTTGCTCTTCCACCCTTTCAGGTATATTACGGCACCAAGTGCAGCAATTATCAGGCCCTGCCCCAGGTCAGGAAACATGATGCCAAAGAAAAGTGGAAATACAAAGGAAATTATCGGGGTGGGGTCTATCTCCTGCCTGGAAGGCGTTCCCTGGTTTTCCGTTATCGGCTCAAAGTTTGAAGAGTAGGGGTTGTTCACTAGCTCAAACTCCTCTGCGTGCTCATCACCCGCAATCAGGGCAATATCTCGAAATTGCTTAATGAACCTGCCAGCATCACCCCTTAAAATCTCGACCTTTACAATGAGGAACCTCCCGGCGGGTTCGCCAAGCTGTGTCACATCAGAAAGCAGCCTTAATGTTTCAACCGCGGCATTTATGACGTCCTGGGACTCTTCGCGTAAAACAGCCAGTTCCTTCTCGACCTTTACCCTTGAACTCTCAAGTTCGTCAGTTTCCTTTAAAATTTCAGACAGCCTCCGATCCGGTATCGCGTTCGGAGGAGACGGGAGCAGGGCACCCCCCGCCGCGGCAATTTTCCCGGCTATTTCCTGTTCACGCTCAGGGGGGCATACAGCAACCCCAAGGTAAATGTGCTGCTGTTCAACGTGAGCCGCAAGAGCTCCAGGGATGCTGAACTTTTCCTTTGAAGTGAAAAACTTCACGCAGAACCTGTTCATGCTGCCCAGAAAAGAAAGGTCGACTGCTAACCCGGAAAACGGGTTGAGCTTTGATGCTTCCGAAGAAAGAGACTGGAGCCTGCTTTCAATTGCCTCCAGCTCACCCACCTTTTGCTGCAGCCTGCTTACCGTGGACCCGGCCTTCGCGTTTATGTCAGACAGTATTTCATCGAAACTTGAACCTGAAAAACGTGTCCTCCTGATAGTCCTCCCGTACATTATGTCTGTATAACCCGGTTCGGGCTTGATGCCTGCCCTTTCCGCCAGCGCCGATATTTCGGTTTCCATGGACCTTATGCGCTCATATACTCCAAGCTTCCTTTCAACAATCTGGGCACGGCCGAACTTTAATATTTCCCGGTATATTTTGTCCCGGTCTTCAATATCTGCCGCAAGCGTCAGCTTCACTGTGGGTTCCTTCAAGCTGGCCATACATTGGCGCGATAAGTT
Source organism: Nitrososphaeria archaeon (assembly GCA_049967195.1). Lineage (GTDB taxonomy): Archaea > Thermoproteota > Nitrososphaeria > Conexivisphaerales > UBA164 > KM4347-05. Next base: position 7,269 of record JBMFTE010000023.1, on the reverse strand, counting down.
ATAAATTTTCCCTAAAATGCGTTTGCGCTTTCCGCCTTTTTAGCACAAGCATTGCCAGCACTGCTATGTTAGTTATGGCTGCTGCTGCAAGCACATCCGTTATAAGGTAAAATGGAATCGGGGAAGGAGCCACAGTGCTCCACGCACTCACATATGACCATGTTACCGTGCCATTTCCCGTAAAACTTGCCGTTATAAATGACGGAGGCGTTGCGCCGCCCACGATAAAAAGCGGAAAGTTTTCGTTGTTCCATGTAGTGTACAGATACCATCCATTATCTACCTTCCGCCCGTTTAAAAATAGCCCGCAGAGCGTCATGTTTTGCATTGATTTAAAAACCGAGGAATTGGAGGAGTATGATTCAAGCGCAAAAACGTACTGGTCGCCGTCCTTTAGCTCAGCAGGGATGCTGACGTTAAAGTACGATATGGTAGAAGTGTTTTGTGTTAGGTCCTGAACTGTGAACCGCCACTTGCCTGAAAAGTAAATCGACATCGAAAGCGTATCTCTGGGAAACATCCTGATCTCCCTGGGCACAGTTGCCTGCCTGTAAACCTGCGGATAGCTGTTTGGATTTAAAATGTACATTGCATAAACAGACCAATGGCTGCTGTTCGGGTACAGGCCAGCCGCAACCTGAATTATTGATCCGTTTTCTGTCATCAGAGACATTATCGCATATATTGTGCCATCGGTAACGCTTATGTTGGGAAGATTGAACAGGACGCTTACGTTATTCACGCTGTTCCAATTAACATGAACGCCACCGGCCAGTTCAGAATTTTCAGGTACAACCACGCCAACCGCCCAGGATCCCCCTGAACTGTAACTTGGCGCTCCGTGCGCAATTGGCAACGTGGCCACGGTAACAACTAAGACAAAAATAAAGGCGAGCCTGAGGAAGCGGTAGCCGGTCAACCCTGCTGCGCCCTGGACAGCATGAGCGTGATTATAATTATCATGATGCCTATTGCCGCAAGAAATGCGGTAGCGGTGATTGGATATACATAGGACGAAAGCAGGCTTACAATCATTTGCGCCGGATAGTCAGCAAAGTACATAGCATAGCCCCCAAGGGCCCCTGCAATCCCCAGCATTATGGAGCTTGCAACCACGCCAGCATAAGTGAAGAAAAATCCCAGATACATGGCCTTTTCGCTTATGCTACGCTTTTCCTGGATTTCAATTGTATACAGCAATGAAGATATCACCGCAAACCCCACTGACCCGACTATTATATACAGAAAGTAAGCCACCAAGAACCAGGTGCCTGGACCCCCCCTTTCAACAACCACAAGCAGGTACGTAAATGGCTCAAAAGGAATTATAAGCAGGATTGTCCATAAAACGGAAACTATGGCATTTGCGTAAGCGGCATTACGGAAAATCCGGTACCAGAGCACCATAAATATCAGATCTTAATTGGTAAATAAAAAATATATTGGTTCACTGTTTCTGCAGGTTCACACTGAGGAACGCAATAGCCCCTGCCAGCACACCTATCACTGTAATTATGACCAGTGCTCCAACGGGATCTATGAAATGGGATAGGTATATTACGTGCACCTGACCAGCAGTCAGGCCCTTGCCCCCTTCCGCCACTGGCATAAGGTCGGCTTCACCGAAGTACCCTGCGAACATAAGTGCCCATGATACAGCTGCAACTCCAACATTTAGCAGTATAAGATGGATCCATGCCATGGCATTTGAAAAACCTTTGAATGTCTTTCCGCGAACAACCTCAAAGTGCTGGTACACAAGCCCGGTAACTGCAACGCCAACGACCCCAAGTGTGACATAAAGCACATAACCCACGTCAAACCAAGTGCCAGCGCTTCCAGCGGCCATGACCTGTGCAACTGACGGCTTTATCCACGGCATAACTATTGGCAGAGTCCACAATGCTGCAAATATACTCTGAATTATTGCTGCCGTTATGAACCTGTTAGACCATTTACCCTTTACACTTTCTGATGTCATAAATTGGATAACAGTAAAACAATTTAAAAGTCTTCCTATATAATTGTACATATAACAGTGACATTAGTCCACAAATGTATACATCTGTCCGATGCACATTTTAAAATGAGCTTAGGAGCTTAGGGAAAACTGCGATTGCTTTAGCAGGAACACATCAAAATTCCATAATGTTACAGACTTTCTATAACCTGTTACAGTGTGCTTTCGGCATATAAGTTCAGGGGGAACGCGTTAGCCGGGACGGTCCGATGTCAGCAGAGACCAGCTGCGTGGCATTACATGGATGCTAGCCAAGCGCCAATTAAACAGGTTGCCTAGGAACCCAGATGACATGGAAGCTCAGCGTGAGATGATGTCGCTAAACCCTTATATTGGGTGCCTTCCACACGGAAAAGAGGATGAGCGACAACAGGTGTGATTACTGCGGAAGGGAGGTGTATCTTCCCTTCAGGTGCCCATACTGCGGTGGCAAGTTCTGCGAAGAGCACAGGCTTCCTGAAAATCACAACTGCCCAAGTATCCGGGAGAGGAGAAACGTGCCAACTTCTTCTGTTGTTCACAGCGAACAGGTGATAAGGGCAAAGGTCAGCAGGAACTTGAACACTGAAAAGTACCTGCTTATATTGCTGGTCGTGCTTTCACTGCTGGTTCTGGCAATTTCCTATCTTTGATTGCAGCAAAAGTATTTTAATTAAAAATGCATGGCAATGGTATGTACCAGATGGGGCTGGCCCTGAGATACCTGAACTATAAGCTGCTTAAAAAGGGTCCGCTGTTTGCCACGTATAATGTAACTTTTAGGTGCAACTCAAGGTGCGAATACTGCAATTATTGGAAAGCAAGCTGGCCCGAGCTTGGAACGGATGGCGCAGTTACAGTAATTAAAAGGGTAGCAGATTCAGGCGCTAAAATGCTTGATTTAAGCGGCGGTGAGCCAACGCTCAGAAACGACATAGGGGACCTGGTTGTGCTGAGCCATGACCTTGGGCTATTCACGACAATGAACACGAACGGGCTTGCTATGAGAAGTGACATGATGAATAAGTTCAGGGCCGGGCTAGAGGCAGTTACCATATCCCTTGACGGTCCTGAGGAGGTCCACGATAGGGTCCGGGGAATACTTGGAGGTTATAAAAAAGCCTTACAGTCGCTCAAAGAGTACAGGAAATCGGGCATCAGGACCGGCATCAGCGCTGTGTTGTCGATGCAGAACAGGGGAAAGTTGCACACAATGCTTTCCGATGTTGCAGATTTTGCAGATTTCGTGACAGTTCAACCCCAGAACCCGCCCACTGGAATCCCACCTGACCCGGAAGATATCAGGGCATTGAAAGGCCTGGGCAGCAAGCTGATTGTGCCACAGGATTACATACAGGGCATCAATGACTACTCGGTAAATAAATTTGAAAAGGTATGCGATGCGATTAACCTTTACTTTTCCGTAGACCCTGAAGGGTATCTTAATCCCTGCCCGCAGAGAAGCGATATTAAAATAGGAAAACTCACTGAGCAATCTTACCGGAAACTGGTTGAGAATAACTATCCGGCAGCAATGGAAAGGGTTTCTGCCTGCACCGGCTGCTACCTTGCATGCACTGTCGGTTTAAGCATGCAGTTAAGGCAGCCTGTAATTTCATCAGCAAAAATGGCATTGCATACATACCTCAATTCTGGGAAAAGTAGCCCTAAAATTTTTGCATAAAAATATATACAACCCCGATGACGATAATGCAATATGGAAGCCAGTCCGGAGGAGCCTGATATTAATTCTAAAAAATATTTAACATACATAAAAGGTGTGCTGGAAGACCTCACAAAGAAGGAAAGGTTGATGTGGTTCTTCATAATATTTGAATTTCTTGTTATAATAACAATGATAGGGGCCGGGCAGCCTGTGCCAGCATCATCTGCTTCATCCATGGTTAACGGGCTAAATGCTTCAATACCATATTCAAGTGGCACCGAAGCTATTGCCATTTCAATTTTTAGAAACAACTACACACTTGCGCTGTTTATGGCAATACCGTTTGCCGGTCCAGTGTTGGCAGCCTACACATCATTCAACACAGGTTACATTATGTCGGCACAGGCCCTTGTTTATTCGCAGCAGTACCAGATTGCATATACGGGAATCGATCGCTTTCTCGGAATAATGGTAACCCCTGTTTTCTGGCTTGAATTTGTGTGTTATAGTGCCGCTGTACTGGAAAGCATTTACTTAATGCAATCACTATTTACAGGAAACTTCAGAAAGGAATTTATAAGGGCAATAGTTGTAATCATCAGCATAGCACTTGTGCTGTTTTTAAGCGCACAGATTGAAGCATTCCTGTACATATGATGCTATCTGGGGCTTAACCATAAGCTCTCTGCCAAACAGTTATGCTGTGGCATCATCTCACGCTGAGCTTCCATGTCATCTGGGTTCCTAGGCAACCTGTTTAATTGGCGCTTGGCTAGCATCCATGTAATGCCACGCAGCTGGTCTCTGCTGACATCGGACCGTCCCGGCTAACGCGTTCCCCCTGAACTTATATGCCGAAAGCACACTGTAACAGGTTATAGAAAGTCTGTAACATTATGGAATTTTGATGTGTTCCTGCTAAAGCAATCGCAGTTTTCCCTAAGCTCCTAAGCTCATTTTAACGAGACTGATCATAATTTGGTTAAAGGTTAAATAGCCATGGATACAAAATAGTAGTGCAATGACCAAACTTTATGACCTTTCTCAACCGCTAAACGCAGATTTTCCAGCATGGCCTCTGTATCCGCCTTTTGAAGTAAAATTTATCAAAAGGAAGTCGGAGCACGGAGTTAACGCGCAGTACATAATGTCTTCCAATCACATTGGAACTCATCTTGATGCACCAAGGCATTTTGTAACCCATGGAAAGACCATTGATCAGATACCGCTTGAACAACTTTATGGCACAGGTGTGGTGGTGGATGTTTCAGAAGCAGGGGAACTTGGATTAATAACACCCCAGATGATAGAATCAAAAATAGAAGTTAGGGAGAGGGATATACTGGTGCTGTACACGGGATGGATGAAGTACGCATGGTACCAACCAACTGCCGATGAGGAAAAGTACACACTGCTGCATCCTGGCATGGTAAGGGACATGGTTGAGTGGATGAAAAAGAAAAAGATAAAGTGGTTCGGCACTGATACACCATCACCGGATCACCCAATGAACCTGCCACTGGGCAGATTTCTGCCAAGGGTTAACGAAAGAGTTAGAAGGCTTTCAGAGGAAAAATTTGGAGGGCCAGAAGCGCTTAAGAAGATTTTCCCGGAAGAGGACTATCAGCTTATGCACAACGCCCTTTTCCCCTACGACATAGTGCATGTCGAGCACCTTGGAGGACAACTTGATGAGCTGTTAAATGGAAGGAAGGCATTGAGGACTACAGTGGGCGCATTCCCGTGGCTGTTCAAGGGCGGAGAGGCTGCATTCTGCAGGGCCGTAGCTTTTGTTGAAGAATAAAGTATTTTTTTAAAAAAAATTTTTTTCAGATTTGTTCAAACCTATATCCTGTAATGGGCTTGCCGTCTGATATTCTCAGATTGCCAATTTTTGCCACCAGACTCATTCCAATCTCCGGTTCGCTCGATATTATCTGCCCAAATGCCCTTACGCCGGATGGGAACTCCACTATCCCGAGCACCAGCGGCGACCTGTCTATCCCCTTTGGTGTAACCCACACAACGGTGTAAGTTATCAGTGTGCACTTGTCCCCAAGGTCATACTCTTCGAATGTTCTCCCGCCACATTTTGGGCAGACACTTCTGTTGATGGTATAAACACTACCGCACGATTTGCACCTTATTCCCTTCAACTCATTTACGCCCCCCTAAATACAAATGAAACAGCATTTGACCCAAATCCTCCAAGATTGACAGTTAGCCCCAGCTTTGCACCTTCAACCTGCCTGCCAAAGGCCTCTCCCCTGAGCTGCCAGAATATTTCAACTATCTGGGCAACCCCGGATGCCCCTACAGGATGCCCCCTTGCCTTGTGCCCTCCTGAAGTGTTTATTGGTATCTTTCCGCCAATTGATGTGTCACCCCTTTCGAGTGCCAGATGACCTTCGCCTTTTCTGAAGAAACCTACATCTTCACTTTCTGCTATTTCCAGTATTGTGAAGGCATCGTGCAGCTCAGCCACATCAATGTCCTGGGGCGTTATGCCGGCCATCTTCATCGCCCTTTCTGACGCTGCCTTTACGGCCCAGAGCACTGTCGGGTCTTCCCTTTCATGTACAGCCAGCCTGTCAGTTGCCTCACTGTAACCCTCAATAATCACCGGATTGTCCGTGAACTGCTTTGCTGTTTCCAGGTCAGCAACTATCAGAGCCGCCCCACCATCTGAAATTGGGGCGGCGTCATACAGCCTTAATGGATCTGCAACAAATGGGTTATTTGTGGCAGCATCCTTTCCAAACAGGTAATCAAGCGTTATCTTCTTTTTAAGGTGGGCATAGGGATTTTTCAGCGCGTTGTCGTGGTTCTTGACAGCAACCATACCCATGTGCTCTGGCCTTACGCCGTATTTGTTCATGTACAGCCTGGCGAACATGCCACCTAGGGAGGGCATTGTTGCACCGCTTGGATATTCAGCGTACGGATGTGACATGCTTGATAAGTAATCTGTAACCACATCAGTGCTTGCAACCCTCATCTTTTCCACCCCAGTGACCAAAGCTATGTTCGATTCCCCGGAAGAAACCGAAAGGTAAGCGTACCTAAGCGCAGAAGCGCCAGCAGGGCCATTTTCTATCCTTTCGGCAGGTATCCCGTAAACTCCCAGCGCATCTGAAAGGGCCGTGCCAAGCGAAGTTTGCTTTGAAAGTGCATCGCCAAGCATGTTGGAAACAAATATCGCGCCAATGTCCTTCGGGTCCACCTTGCTTGAATCTATTGCCGCAAGAGACGGCTCAATCATCAGTTTAAGCAGGTCCATTTCGGGCAGATTGCCAAACCTTGTCATCGAAGCACCAATTAATGCTACTTTTCTACCGATCATCGCCATTGATATTACTTCCCAGATATATTAATCATTGTGACATCCCCCGCGCTGAGCTCCAACACGGCGTCGTCAGCAGTTTCAAAATTTATAGGCATAGATACTCATGACAGCCTTTATATATCGTTTTTATAATCAATTAAAAGGAATGTTAGGGGTCTGGGGGAAGCTGTAAATCTCAACAGCTTTAGCGATGAGAGAATGTCACGTTACCTCAGATACCTAAAACATTTTAATCTGTATGAACAGCCTGAGAGAGGG
>JBMFTE010000022.1:0-15581 GCA_049967195.1 Nitrososphaeria archaeon | reverse complement strand
TGCTACAATATGCACACATGAAGGTAATATTTGATACCAGTTTTATTGTGATGATAACTGAAGGCCCAACCCCGCTTTACCAGCAGTTAGTTAATATTTATGATAAGGTTGACCCCGTGGTTACTAGATCTGTTTTAAGGGAACTTGATAAGGTTTCAAAAAGAAAAAGAATCAAAGTGTCTGGATTTGTTCCTGCAGAAATTGTCGAGTATAACAACAACGCTGACGACGATATAGTGAGGCTGGCAGCTGAAAGGAAAATCCCGGTGATCACCATGGACATTGAACTGGGCAAGCGCCTCAGGTCAAAGGGGCTAACCTGCCTTACGGGGTCAAAAAATAAGCTGATATACTTTAGATAATTTTTCACCTAATGAAAAACAATATTGACACGGCCAATATAAAGCCAAGCACAATTCCTGCTGCACCCCACGAAATTGGGCTTCTTTTTCTCTCCTTTTCTATTTCCAGCTGGTAGTATTCCTGCATCAGAGCTGGCAACCTAAGGGCTGAATCAAGATATTTTGTTATCCTGCCAGCCAGCTGTTTTACCCTGAATATATAGTAGTCCCTGTAAAGGCCTTCCTGCTCAAAAAGCGAAGGAAGCGTCTGAATGAAGTTAAATTTGGGATCAAGGGTCCGGCATACGCTGTCCAGCATCAGGCCCATCCTGAGGTAGAGCACGAGCTGCTTTGGGAGCCTAAAAGGGAATCTGTAAATCACCCTGTTTGCAGCATACATAAGCATCCTTACATCAGATTCGCTTATCTGGAATCCCTCCATTTCATTTAACGCCATATCAATGCCCTTAGCTATTATATATCTGTTTACAAATGGGTCAAGAACTTCGAGGTCTATCAGTGCATCAATCATTTCTTCGGTATTTCTTGAAGCAAGTGATATGTAAAGCCACATCATTTTATCCCTCATATCCTTTGAGAGGCTTCCCACCATGCCAAAATCATAAAGCGCTATTTTTCCATCATCTAAAATGGAGATATTTCCTGGATGCGGGTCTGCATGGAATATTTCCATTTTAAGAACCATGACAAGATAAAGCCTTGAAAGGGCTGACGCTATTTTGGTCCTGTCTATTTTGCGTTCGTCCAGTTTTTTAACATCTGTTACCTTTATGCCGTCAATCCTTTCCATAACTATAATTCTCTTGGTCGAAACTTCAGGAAAGATATCAGGAATAACGACGTATTTATAAGAAGACAGCAACGATTTTAATCTTTTCATGTTACTTGCCTCCTTGGCATAATCCATTTCATCATAAACTGTTTCGTAAAACTGGTCAACCGCTGTCATGAAAGAATTAAGAAAGGCCCTTCCCATAAAAATAGACAGCAAAGGCAGCAGTTTTTTTATGGCGCTTACATCTTCATCTATCACCTTGCTTATGCCCGGCCTTATAATTTTAACTACCACGCCCTTCCCCCTGTACTTTGCCTCATGAACCTGGCCAAGGCTTGCGGCGCTTATGGGGGTTGGGTTAAAATCTTCAAAAACATTGCTGATACCACCCAAATCTTCCTCGATTATTTTCTTTATTCCCTGAAATTTTGCTGGAGGCACCTGGTCCTGAAGCCTGACAAACTCATCCATATATGGCTGGGGCAGCACATCGCTCCTGACAGAAAGCAGCTGCCCAAGTTTTATAAATGCCGGGCCCAGGTCCATAAATTTGTCCACCATCTTTTTTGCATGACTCCTCATGGAACTGTAGTGGTCCCTCAGGTCTTCACTCTTGAGAGCCTTCCTTCTGTCAAAATAATAATAGGTAAAGCTTGGCAATAGGGTAAAAAAAATCTTTAATATCCTCTTGAACGTCATTTTCAGATAATCGACCTTACAACCGCTGGCATGCACTCTAAGGCCAAGTGTAGAAGCGGGTGAGTTCGCGGGTCAAATTTATCAACATGTAGCTCAAATCTGTCTTCGTATTCCCTTATATGCAGGCCGTTTTTGCCCCTGTATTGAGCAACCGAACCCATTGGAAATCCAATTATAGTTTTTTCCACCCAAGGTGGTGGATTCTGCATTACTGATTTATCAATTATGAGTTTTATTCCCATATCACTCTTTAAGCTTGGCACATTAATAACAATTAGGTATTATTTATCACCCAAATAATTCAAAGGGCTGAGTCGTAATAACCAAAATGCGTGTTGCAAATCACAGCATTAGCTTTTTCAGCTGTCCGCAATCATTAATATAACTTAACCAGTCAACCTCGTCAAAAAGGAATGACCCGCTTTTAAGGGCGTTATAGATCCTGCCGGCAGCCGAACGCGAAGTTTCAAAAGTTGAGTCGATTTGCATCACATTTTCCCTGCCCAAGAATTCAACGGTCTCAGCAAGGCATGTATCAACAAACTCTGCAGTTAAATTCTCCCTAATTTTCAGCAGATCATAATTCCTGACCATGTACCTGCAGTAAAGCACAAATGGGCTGCACCTGACAACCACAGCACTGATAACTTCAGCTGGATCTATAAGACGCGGAACATAGGTCCCTGAAATTATATGCTTGCCGCTAAGGCTGTCAAACGCTTCGTTAGCCCTTTTTTCATCGATTATGATTTCGCCGTTAGCGCGCCTTGCTGCACCAGCCTCAAGTAAAAATGAACTGTATTCCAAGAATGGTATTCCCATCATGGCAGATAGTTCTGCTGCTATTGTTTTTTTGCCTACAGCCGGACACCCAGCTATAATTATGTATTTTTTCACCCTAATCAGCACCTTGAACAGTGACGGCTTTAAAGCTGACGCATAGTGACATCCTCTCTCGCTCTTTAGCGTAAGAGAATATCACTTAAGGTACTTAAGGAAATATATTTTAAAGGCAGGTTTTAAATATTTGGTATAATGATATTTGGAACTTCAGGCGTCAGGGGCTTTATCAACAGCACTCTCACACCTACCTTTGCATATAAAATAACTAAGGCTTTTGTAAAGGTCTACCATGTAAATAGTCTAACCATAGGAAGGGACAACAGGGCGCAGAGTGTACCAGTTGCCATGGCCGTTGTATCTGCGTTACTTTCATCTGGGGTAAATGTGGTAGACCTTGGAATCGCACCAACCCCTGCCACCATTAGAATAATGAAGGAGTTAAAATATGATTCCGCCATTTCAGTAACAGGCAGCCACACCCCACCACCAATAACAGGGATACTTTTCTTTCTATCGGATACAGGGGAACTTGGGCCGGCAGACAGTAAATCAGTAGAAAAAGCGTACAGGAAAGGCAACCTGGCTGAACTTCCCTGGACAAAAACGGGAAAATATGAAACTTTTTACGACTATCCAGAAACTTATCTTCAAAGCATCAAGAGAGATGCCCCTAAAACTGGCAGTGGAAATATAATTTTTGATGCCGGCAATGGCACTTCAGGGCCGTTATCGCAGCTCGTTTTTTCTGACTTGGGATTGGACTTTAAGGTGATAAATAAATTGCCGCTGCACAACTTTCCAAACAGGTTGCCAAGTCCGATTCCCGCCCATCTGAAAGAATTGACTTCACTTGTCCCCCGTGAATCGGCAGCATTTGGGGTTGCGACCGACTCTGACGGCGACAGGGCCATATTTGTTGATGAACACGGCAAGCTGGTCTGGGGCGACGTTACCGGCGCAATATTTGCGTCACGCATGGTAAGGGCTGGTTCAAGAGTCATAACTACAATAAACACATCGGATAGCGTGGGTGAGGTGGTCAAGTCAGCAGGCGGAAAACTAACAGTTACTAAGGTTGGTCCGCCAGCCATTGCCGAATCAATAAGAAAGCACGGTGATGCCATTTTTGCTACCGAGGAATCAGGTAAATTTATCTGGCCCAGGATTCTTATGTACGGTGATGCAATATACTCCACACTCATGCTGCTTTCGTTCAATGAGCCTTTGAGTGAACTGGCTAAGATGGTTCCATTTTTCTACCTTATCAAAAGGGAAGTTCGCTGTCAGGATGAGATAAAGCAGAAGATTATGGAAAAGGTATCTATAGCATTTAGCGGGTACAGAATTAACAAACTCGATGGAATAAAGGTTAGAATGGGTAAACACAGGTGGTTGTTGATAAGGCCTTCCGGGACAGAGCCCGTATTCAGAGTTTTTGCGCAATCAGCGCAGAGGAAGGACGCGGAAGCTCTTGCCAGCGAAGGAGTAAGGATTATCCAGGATAGCAAATCCTCTATTTGAACACACTGTAAGAGCAACATTATAAATAAACACCAGAATATAAAATCATGTTGAAGGCAAGATTTAACTTTGGAAAAATGGTAGGAAAGGGAGATTTATATGATAGAGACGAAGAAGTGAAAAAACTCGTCAAAATTTTATCTGAGAATAGTTCCGCCGCACTCGGTTCAATTAAAGGAATGGGCAAGTCTTCGCTTGCAATGGCTGCCACGGAATACATTACAGACAAAACTGTTATATGGATATCACTCGAGAACGTTTACACTTCATTGGATCTTGTGCAGCAGCTCATAAACGGCCTTCATGGTGCCATGAGGATCTCTGGAATAGCAGAAAAATTAGACATGCTAAATAAGGTTAAGCATGATATGCTGACCAGTAGTTTCAGCGCTTCAAGTTTCCTTGATGCTTATTTTGGTTCATACATCGCTAACGCTGGCATGCCTGTTCTTGTACTTGACGAAATTACACGTTCAAGGAGGCTGGGCAGGCTCTACAAGCACTTTATCAATATCTTATATCATGGTGTAAAGCGCGGCGAGTTTCAGGTAATAATGGTAAGTTCCGAAATTGGGGCTCTTCTCGAAACAATTAAAAGCAGACAGCTGCCATTTGATGGCCTTCTGGAATTTATAGACCTAAAGCCCCTTGATGAACCTACTTCACTGAACTTTCTTTATGAGGGACTTGAATTCTATGGTGCTGAGTGCCCAAAAAGAAGAATATATGAATACTACAGGACAACTGAAGGCATACCTGTATGGTTGGCGCTTTCTGGGGCAAGGATGGTTGAAGGCCTGTGCAATTCCGAGGGAATTTACAGAGATGACAGGGCCATAAAATACATCCTTGAACAGCTGGTAGACCTCTCAAAAAAGGAAATGGAAATGCTGCGGCTTGTATCTCAAAAGCGGCATATGGGATATGCAGGCACTCATTTGAAGCGGAATCTATACTCCCTGGTCAGAAGGGGACTGGTGGCAACCACTCCGGGGGGTTACATGATTCCTGACCCAATTATGGAGCATATGCTAAAATATGAAATATTGTAATGCCGGGCGATGTCGCAATTAGAAAATTTTAAATCATAAGAAAATTAAAACTAGTTGATGGAATTTGAGAAGGTTCTGCGGGTCAGCAAAGACAGGTTAGGTGTAATAATAGGTGCTGGCGGATCCCAGAAAAGGTTTATAGAGGAAACCTTCAAGGTTAAAATCACCTTTGATGATAGCTTGGTCAAAATTGAATCGACAGATGATGAATCTGATCCGGTTACGGCAACTGCTTATATTGAAGCACTGGCCCGTGGGTTCTCCCCTTACAGCGCATCGGACCTCATTGATGGCCGGGCAATTATGATGGAACTGGATTTAAGGGATTATGTTTCCACAAAAAACAGTCTTATGAGAATCAGGGCAAGGCTCATTGGCACAAAGGGTTCAGCAAGAAGAAAAATTGAGCAGTTAACTGAAACCCACATTTCGATATATGGTGATCACGTGTCAATAATTGGTAAGCCAGACAATGCCAAGCTGTCAGCTGATGCAGTAAAGGACCTGATCACCGGGGCAAGGCACGCATCTGTATTTGCGAGGCTGGAAAGGTACAGGAGCACTATGAAGAAAGACCGCTTGAAGTTGTGGGAGACAGGCATATGAGCTTTCAGGAAATATCTCCCAGCGATTTTTTTTATAGGAACAGGGACCTGGCTGGATTCAGCAATCCTTCTAGGGCGCTTTACTCAGCACTCAGGGAGCTTGTTGAAAATTCGCTTGATGCATGCGATAGTTACGGCATATTGCCTGATATTTATGTTAAGATAACTCAGGCTGATAGCTCGACAAACGACATAAGGGAATATGAGCTTTCGGTTCAGGACAACGGTATTGGAATGCCAGACGACAAGATACCCATGGCGCTGGGGAAGGTGTTTTACGGCACAAAGTTCGGACTAAAGCAGGCTCGTGGTACATTTGGAATGGGCGCAACAATGAGTGTGCTCTACGCTCAAATAACAACAAATAAACCGGTGTCCATAGACAGCAGTCAGGATGGAGTAAACTACAGCCATTATGAACTGTTTATCGATATCGAGAGAAATAAGCCTATTATAATAAACCACAGCACGACTGGAGCGTCGGGTTGGAGAGGAACTAGGGTCAGGATGAACCTTGTGGGTGATTATATGAGGTCAGCCTCAAAAGTCAAGGAGTATATAAAGCGGGTGGCCATAGTCACACCTTATGCCAACATCCTGTTTGTTGACCCAACGGGGGAAGTTTTCATGTACAGGAGAACTACCACAGTTATACCTCCTGCGCCGGTTGAAGTTAAGCCTCATCCCAAGGGGGTTGATCTTGAAATGGTAAGAAGAATGGTAAGAGTGTGGAAGAAGGGGAACATGATTAATTTTCTGACGAAAAATTTCCACAGGGTGGGGAAAAAGACTGCGATGTCATTCCTCCAATATGCTGGAATTGACCCGAACACAGATCCACACTCTCTCACTCACGAAGATCTGGTAAAGCTGGAAAGCGCCCTAAGAAACTATGATAAATTTTTGCCACCCGATGCCAGCTGTCTTTCGCCAATAGGAAGGGAGCTGCTTATGGAGGGTATCAGGAAGGAGCTGAACCCAGAATTTAATGAAGCGCTAACAAGGACGCCTCTTTCTTACGAAGGTTACCCATTTATTGTTGAGGTTGCAGTATCATATGAAAACAGGGATGGCGGGATGCGACTTTTCAGGTATGCCAACAGGATACCATTGCTCTATGACGAAGGCAACGATGTGGCGTACAGGGTGCTTAATGAAGAGATAGACTGGAAGAGGTACCATCTTACCCCTGATGACCCCATTACAGTAATAACACACATATGTTCCACAAAGGTGCCATATAAAACGATGGGCAAAGAGTATGTTGCTGACAGGCCAGAGGTTGAGAGGGAAATAAGAAATGCGCTGAGGATAGTCTTGAGATTTTTATCGATCTTTATCAACAAAAGGTCCAGAATGGAGGTTGTAAAAAAGAAGCAGAATATCTACAGAAAGTACCTTCCGTTAATAGCAAAGTTTTCATCAGACCTGGCGGAAAAGAGCGTGCCTGATGTGAACAAGTTGATCAGCATGGGAGAGGAGGAAGTTGAGGTACAAGAAAGAGTGGATGGTCAGTAGACTTAAGGACCTTGGCAGCCAGGTTTATGGCGACCTGGCCAGCGGGAAGTATCCGTATGTGGAAATACCAAGCAGGTCAGTGAGCAACATACAGTATGACAAGAAGCTCAAGCAGTACGTGCTTGGACCTGAAAGGGTTAAAAGAAACGCTAAAAATACAAAGCATCTCAGGCCATTTTCCCAGCTGCTATGGATAGCTTTTTTCAGCAAGCACCTGATGATGGAAAACAAGACTTCCACGCTGAGGGACATCTATTATTCTGCCCAGGCATACCACGTGGATTTTGAAGATCAGGCTGAATCTGACGAAATAATAACAGAACTGGAAAGTCTGGTGGGCTCTGCGAGGGAGGACCTGAATATTTACCCAGAAGAGAGGAGTGCCATCTTTGGTAATTTGACCATCGAATACAACGTTCCAGGCTATGAGGGGAGAAAGCTCGACCTGACATCCCACCCAGACGGTGTGATGATTGGCCCTGCGCTTACGACTTCATCCTTTGTAAAGACAACCGCAGAAAGGGTAATTGTCATAGAAAAGGGTGCACTTTTCACCAGATTCATAGAGGAAAAAGTGCATGAAAAGTACAATGCGGTTCTTATAGATACAGCAGGCCAGGCCCCAAGAAGCACGAGGTATCTGATCCGAAGGCTGCACAAAGAACTTGCGCTCCCCATATATATCTTTACAGACGCCGATCCCTGGGGGATGCACATTGCCATGGTCATAATTTCTGGTTCAGCCAATGCAGCTCATATAACTGACCTGACCACCCCGGATGCAGTCTGGGCTGGCGTATGGGCCACAGACATAAAAAAATACAAGCTGCCAAGTGACCCGTTGACAGAAGTGGACATAAAAAGGCTGTACGAATTAAGAGACGACCCGAGATACACTGAACAAATATGGAAGGATCAAATAGACGAGTTCCTTAAGTCAAGAAGAAAATCTGAACAGGAGGCGTTTGCCAGATATGGTTTAACTTATATAGTGGACAAATATCTTCCAGATAAGTTGAGGGAGTTGGGTTAGCAAATGAATCCAAAGGATGTGATTTTAAAGATAGCATCTCTGGCCGCCATAGTTCTGGCTGTATATATAGCGTTGCTCGGCTTTCATCAGAGCGCATCTTTGATAACCGGCATCTATTACTTGATGTCGGCGATCATTATATTAGCAGCACTTGTTGTTATCTTTGCAAAAGTAGAGTAGCGATTTACAGAAGGTTTATTTTTTAGCAGATATTTTGCTGAGGTTAATTACTTAAATGCCAACCTGCACCATTTTACTGATCACAAAACCATTGCTTTTAATGGCGATTAAAATTATGCTTTCTGTTCTCAGAAATTATGTGATACAATTGACAAAAGACCATGGGCCCAGTCACATTCCCTTAACAACCGTAGATGATGAGACCGCCACCGCTATGGTGGAATACTTATTCCGCACGTGACTGCGAGCCTCATCGATGAAGCGGGAAGCGTCCAGCTTTAGCCGGGCGTAGTTCACTTAGAAATGTGGAGCAGAAGCCCTTACCATGATGTGCCTTATGTGGCGTATTTTAATGCTTTAAATATTGCTAAATGTTAAGTCCCTCATACAGGTACATTTAAATTCTGGCAAAAAATCACAATTTAAGATTGAATCCAGAGCTTGTCAGCGTCATCATACCCGTTTACAAACAATCCGAGGAAGTTCTAGCAAATTTAGCAGAACTTTCAAATGATAAATATACTAAAACGGAAATAACGGTTGTGGTTGACGAGCCAACTCAGGAATTTTTAAAGGAGCTTTGCAATTTCAGCAACGTAAAGGTGATCGTAAATAAAGATAGAAAAGGAAAGGTAAATGCTCTCAACCAGGCGGTGCAAAGCTCAGCCGGAGGTTACCTGTTATTTGCTGATTCTGATGTGCTGCTGCCACACAATATAATATATAATTCAGTTAGTGAAATTGGTGATAACGACATACTTGATTATTCCAAGGTTGGCATAGTGAAGAGCAGGATATCAAGGTTGACCTCTATAGATTATCTCCAAGCAAACATGATATCAGAGATATTTTCAAAAATTTCCCGAAAGACGTTTGCCATAGACGGAGCCGCTTTTATGATAAAGAGGAACGCGCTTGAAAGACTGGGAGGTTTCAGGCCGATGGTGTCTGAAGACTTTGACCTTGCGACAAGGTCACACAGGATGGGACTCAACTACAAAATGTCATGTAGCATAAAGGTAAATGTCGGGCAGCCCGATAATTTTAATGAATGGTTCATGCAGAGAATAAGGTGGGCCTATGGAATGGGGGAATGGATAAAGCAGAATTTAAAATACCTGTTCAGAATGGTTGTTTACAGCCCAATTATAGCCATATCTGCTATCCTTATAATGCTTCCAACCATAACCATGGGTATAATGCTTTATGCAATTTCTTCAAAAATCGTTTCCAGCTATTTTATAACATACATTTATTATACGATACCATCGTCTTCTGTTCCCATCCGTGAGTATGTAATCACCGCTTACTATGCAGAGGCGG
Organism: Nitrososphaeria archaeon; assembly: GCA_049967195.1. GTDB lineage: Archaea > Thermoproteota > Nitrososphaeria > Conexivisphaerales > UBA164 > KM4347-05. Next base: position 5,670 of record JBMFTE010000022.1, on the reverse strand, counting down.
GCAAGGTCGTCATGGCCTCCTTTTCCACCTTTATTATGCTGGTCCCCCTTTATTATTATCTTGCAAAAAGATATGGTGAAAAGTTCAGCCCGTTAAGTTTTGCGGTTTACTACTTTATATACCAGCCAATTCTGCTTATGGTGTTTTTGATAGGTATATCATTATCATTTATGAATATAAAACCCGATATCAACTGGGTAACATGATTTCAAACTATTTCCAGCTCTGCTGAAAGGGCATCAATTTTTTCCAGGTATGCCTTAACAAGCAAATCCCTGTTTGCGGCAATGTAAACGTTATCTGATTCCTTTTTTACTGATCCTGTATTCAGGAGGTCATCATATGCCTTTACAACGTCTTCGTGTGATACATTATAGAGTTTCATCAACTTTATCGCTTCATTTGAACTAAGGTCAGTACCAAGTGTTGATACTGCGGCAGAATAAGAATTGACGGATTTTAACAATTTTGAATTAGAAAACTTTGATACAAAGTCAGGCAGGGTTGCATCATATATGGACTTGGCCAGTTCTGGCACTATGCATATACTTTCAGCGTCGTTGCCAGATATTTGTACCCTTGAAAGCATTACCAAGTAGCTGGCTGTGAGTTCATACAGCGTGCTGTATATCCTCTCCGACATCGTTTTGCCACCAAGTATTGAATCAGCGAACAGGCTTAACTCAACAGGCAGTTGTGAATTCATTAATTCATCACATTTTTTTGAACCTAAGAGCGGGCAGGGCACATGAGCTATTTTTGGCATTTCTCCCCTGAGCACAGGAAGACACACTGGATAATTCTGGTATACGCTTCCCTTCATTGCGGCCCAGATGGAAAGAAATGAGGTTGCCGCGTCATGCCTGTCAAGCCACAGGCCAACCGTTGACTGCTTTTGAAGGAAGGTTTCCTGTGCCAGCTTCTGGGAAAGCTCAATGCCTGGCTGCGTGCAAGAATATATGTAAAGAGTGTGGTTGTTGCCCGGCATGATTTCCGACAGGAACACTAATCCAAGGTCTTCAAGGACATTTATGAACCTTCCCCTTATGTATGTGATCTTTTTGCCCGGCTCAATCCTCTCTACGACGTTTCTTCCTGAAGCGTAGATCTTTAAAAGCGTGCTCTCAACAAGCTTTGTATCAACCGCATTGAACAGTTCACTGAGGAAGGACCTGAAGGCTTCTGGCTCTATGCGTTGCAATTTGAGGTAGTCTGCATAAGTTTTTTCAAACATTTGAGTTTCAGGTGACGTGCCAAGCAACCTCCTCAGTAACGTTTCGACGCTCCCGACATCAGCCAGAGTAACGTTGCCGTAAAATTTAGCAATATTAACACCGTACCTTACTATAAACAGCTTATCATCGCATTGAATAGTATCAGCAGAATCGTCAAACTCGCCCGAAATATCAATTATAAAGTAAAATTTCCTGCCAGTTTTGTCAGAGCCCAGCAGATCAACCTTCCTCTGGCATCCTTCACCCTCGGATTTAACATCCATTCCATAATGTTTTAACAGGTCTGATAGATATGCTGTTAATTTCCCCCTTAAACCCTGCTCAGTCAACGCAAAACAAATACTGGATGCAATTTAAAACTACTTCTGTATTTCTGAGTATATGCTTGAAAGCACTTCTTCAGGTTTCAGCGGCAATTTTCTTATCCTGATTCCGGTCGCCTTTTTTATAGAATTTGCTATTGCAGTAGCAACGGGAACGAGCCCGATTTCTCCCACGCCCTTAGCCCCGAATGGGCCCAGAGGTTCTTCATAATCCACAAATTTAACCTCAATTTTTGGCACATCTGTGACGGTTGGGACAATGTACGTTGTGTAATTCAGGTTCTGGGGAATTCCATTCCTGTAGACCAGTTCCTCCGTCAGCGCATAACCAAGCCCCTGAACCATTGCCCCCTCCACCTGGGTTTGGGCTATAGCTGGATTGATTAGCCTGCCAGCATCAACAAATGCGCTTGCACTGTCCACCCTGATCTTTCCCAGGAGCTGGTCTACTGTAGTTTCAACTATCAACAGTGCAAAGCTATTAAAGAACCTTGGAGCTTCCCGCATTCCCTTAACGGGCTTGTCTACTTTGGGGGCATAATATGTTTTCTCAAATCTGGAAGTGCCCTTCTTTTTCCTTGCAAGGCCTGCTGCCTCAAACAGTGAAATCGATTTGTCTTCAAACAGAAATTCTCCGGCACTGTAGCTCACAGATTCTGGCGATGTACCAAATTTATCAGCTACGACAAGCTTTAGGTAAGCGAGCGCTTCTTCACATGCCAGCTCAATTGCTTTACCTGATGTTACCGTGCTTCTCGAGGCATTTGAAGAACCAGAATCAGGAGTTATTAATGTGTCTGCATTTACAAATTTCAGGTATGATGGATCTATCTGCAGCTTTTCAGCGGCTATCTGCGCGTGACCGGTGTTGATGCCCTGCCCGTAATCTGTGTTAGAGAAATAAACAGCCACCTTACCATCTTCAAATATTTCTACAGCGGCTGAAGATGGGTCATCGGCATCCCCGCCATAGGCTACACCTTTCATGCCAAGAGATATACCAACGCCCTTTTTGATGTACCATGGCAAGCCTGCTTCGTCTGCACGGGTGCGCCTTTCCATTGCGGCCTCAACGGCTTTCCTTACTCCTCCCATGCGCCTTGCAGTATTGCCCAGAGGTGCCATTTCACCATCATTTAACAGATTGCTTAGCCTGAACCCCAAGGGGTCAATCCCAAGCTCTGATGAAAGCTCGTCCATGTTGGATTCTATGGCAAAGTTCCCCTGAGGTGCGCCAAACCCCCTGAACGCTGATGAAAGACCGTTGTTTGTGTACATGAGGTAGCCTTCCAGCTTTACAGCCATGAACCTGTATGGGCCATTTACTGTTTCAACAATTGTATCTAGAACATTGGGACCCCATATTTTATATGCTCCCGTGTCAGCATAGACCTTAGCTTCGTTAAATGTTAGATGACCGCTTTTGTCAGCGCCGGTCCGCAGTGTGATCTTGCTGGCATGCCTGTGCGGACCGGCAATTCCGGATTCCTCCCTGCTGTAGAATATTCCGACCGGTTTCTTTGTATAGTAAGCCAGCAAAGCCAGGTGAGCCGGGAAGGCTGATTCCTCCTTTCCGCCAAAACTGCCCCCGGTGGGGTAGCTTATCACCCTCACCTTATCTTCGCTGATATTTAGCGCTCTGGCAGCCACTTTCCTGTCGCCGTAAGGGTTCTGGCCGCCATACATAATGGTAAGGATGCCCTTGTCATCATAGTATGCCACCCCCTCTTCCGGCTCTAGATACATGTGCTTTTGGAACCCAGTTTCGTAAGTGTTCTCCACAACCACTGCTGAACTTCTTTCAGCATCCTCAATATTACCTCTCGAAAATATTGCACTATCTGCTATATTTCCCTTTTCGTGAACCGGAAATTTTCCCCCTGCGCTCTCTTCTATGCTTCCAACAACGGGCAGTTCCCTGTAAGTGAACCTTGCGCTTCTGGCAGCTTCTGCAGCGGCTTCAGGTGTCTCGGCTGCAAATATTGCTATGGGCTCTCCATAGTACCTGACCTTCTTACTTGCCAGTATTGGAGCGTCATCATAAGGACCATATGCGTTTACCCCGAGCACATCCTTTACAGTTAACCCTGCTACTACCCCCTGCAGTTTCAGGGAATCTGAAAGGTCAACACTAATTATTTCAGCATGAGGCACATGGCTCCTGAAAACTGAGCCGTATAACATTCCGCGAATACTTATGTCCCCAAAGTACTTCAGAATACCGGAAACCTTTTCCTTTGAATCCAGCCTTGGAATGGATCTGCCCATGGATATTTTTTCCACTTTAGCTACCTGCATAAGGTATTGTTAGCCTGCAGTGTTTATAAGTTTAAGCAAACAAAATTCACGTTTTTATATAGCAGAAAGGTTTGACCCTATGCCCGCCAGCACATAAAATAAGCTTCCACTATGAAAAAATAAAGGTTAATTTTCACTGTTTATCGGATTTAGCTGAGAAGATGTCACTTGTGTCGTCAGCAATATAGCCTTTTATCAGACCGCCCTTGAGTTCTGGCTGATACTTGGGTATTATCCAATATTTCATCAATGGCAGATACAGTATTCCCGTAATCAAAATTGCCGAAATCCATGCATTCTGGAACACCCAGAGCTGTCCAGGATAAAGCTGGCTTATGGACACGGGCAGATAAGTGTTCGGTGGGAACACCAGTATCATAGCTATGGCAAATGAAATTATTGCTGCCGGATTGATACCCTTCCAGTACCTGAACCTGCCGTGTGACATGTAATTGTCAGAAAGTTCGAACTTGAATCTCCTTACCACTGCATAGTCAAATATGATAACGCCTTCAACTCCACCCAGAAGTGCACCATATGTAAGGAGCCAGTTCTCTACATAGCTGAAAGCGCTAAAATAATATGTCCATGACTGCATGAGTGCTGCTACTAAAACCACTATTACCACACCCTTGAACCAGCTGAGTTTCTTTGGGTACAGGTTTGAGAAATCGTATCCAGGACCTACAGTGTCTGCATAAATGTTAACAATTATTACGCCCAGCAGAAGCAGGAACAGCGCAGTGTATGCGAGCCAGGGTTCAGAAACGGAAAGCGTTGTAAGCACTATTGGATCCCATATTGGGAACTTGAAAACTGCATAGGAAGCACCTGTGGTTACCAGTGCAAATGCCCCTATTGCTGTCATCAGGAATGGCATGGGCAACTGGCCAAAGGTCTGGGCAAACTGGTTCTTTGCAAACCTGCTATAATCCGGCATACTGAGTGCCATGGTTGCCCAAAATGCTACATTTGCGTTTATCAGCCCAATTAGGGCATACCAGAAAGCTGAACCGCTCACCGTAGTTGGAATTGACAGTATGGATGTCCACTGCCAGCTAGCCCTGCCCATTATGCTAAAGAACAGTATTAAGAACCCTACAAATGCTATAAAAGGCACAGACCAGCTAATTATCTTCAGTATCCTCTGCCCGCTGCTTGGGGGTGATACGTAAAGTATCAAGAGTCTTGCAATGATTGTGACTATAAAGACTGACCAGAAGAGAAGAGGGTTTATTGTTGCAATCAGGAATGGAAGATCTGCAGGAGCTTGCACTGCTAGGGCGTATAGCGTAGCCACCTGATGAGTTGCGATTATATACATTGCGCCTATTGCTTCGGTAATTATCCATGTATCTATTCCCCACCATCCGGCACCTATTATCCCTCTAAGTAATGAAGGAATCCAGTTTCCATATATACCCCACCTGCTTCTCGTAAGTGGGGTTTCAGGAATACCGTACCTTGCGCCGCCATGGCTTATGATCAGTATAGGTACAAGTACGATCAGGTTGCCAATGAGCACAGCCATCAGCCCCCAGAACCAGTTAAGGCCAAATGAATAACCTATTGACACAAGCGCCCAGGATTCAACTTCGATTGACATCCCGAACCATATTGCAAAATAGGTCAGAGTACCCCAGTTCCTGTATTTTACGGGCGTGGGATGAAAATCTTCATTCCACAGGTACTGCTCTTCTGGAAATTTCTTCTCAAGTTCGACATATCCCTTTTCTGCATAGAATTTTGTTACTTGACGTCTGTCGACTTCGTTTTGATTTTTATTTTCTTCAGACATGCGGTACATGATAACG
>JBMFTE010000021.1:0-15988 GCA_049967195.1 Nitrososphaeria archaeon | reverse complement strand
CCCTCTATAATGGAAACATAACCGGGGGTGTTAAGGACATCAAGCAGGCTTCTCGGCATGCAGTAAATATAATATTAAGAAATATTTATGGGTATCGAATGCCAATGCGGTTGCGGAGTTACGGTTTTATTGTTGATCACCCCGGTTTTTAGCCATTTTTATGAAATAGAAACTGTTTGATCATTTAGTTTATTATCCTTGAACACCATAACTATAAGATTGTGCATGCACTGCCATTTATAAGGCGCATCAAAAAGCGCCAGTGCTGCGGCGTAACCACCCTGAAGTGGGCCAAAAAATTATAATGAGAAAAGTTCCCTATCTGATTTTGTGAGCCTAACCGCCTTCTCCCTTATTATTACATCGTCTTCAATTCTCACGCCGAACTTTCCTTCAATATATATCCCCGGTTCCACGGTGAATGCCATGCCGTTCCGGAGCACAGTTTCACCTACTGGCGTTATGAATGGTTCTTCATGAACATCCAGCCCGATGCCATGGCCCGTTCTGTGCAAAAAATTTCCGTCGTAACCCATGCCTTTAATATATTGCCTTGCAGCAAGGTCAACCTCTTTGGACTTCACCCCGTTAGCCGCAGCCCTGATGCCCCTTTCCTGTGCTTTTTTAACTATCGAGTATATTTTCATGACCTTCTCAGGAATCCGGCCTACAACCACTGTCCTGGTTATGTCAGAGCAGTACCCCCTGTACCTGGCGCCATAATCCAGCACAACCACGCCATTGCCTATTTTTTTCCTGCCAGGTGAGTGGTGCGGGTCTGCAGAAGCCCTGCCATAAGCCACTATGGGTTCAAAGGAAACCCCTTCTGCGCCGTACTTTATTATGTGCTCGGATATTATATTTGCCACTTCAATTTCTCTCAAACCGGCTATATTCACTTTTTCAGTCAAATCGGTGAAAACCCTATCAACTATTCTGGCCGCAGTCTTGAGGTATTCGATTTCTTCCTGGTCCTTTACTGCCCTCATCTGTGCTGTGTAGGGGGAAAGTGGCATAAAAACCCCCTTTATCGATCCCTGAATTCTAAGCAGGGCCGAGGCCGCCAGCGTGTCCTCTATCAGCAATTTTTTGCCATCCCCCACCCTTTCCTTGAGGATTTTGTATGGGTCCTCCCAGTCATTCCACAGGTAAATCCGGTAATGGCTGTCCGCTAGTTCAGCCTCATACATTTTGGGAGCTATAATGAACGGCTCGGATTCAGATGGCACTATGAGCATGAGGAGCCTTTCCTGCGCAGCCTGAGGGTTAAGGCCGGTTAGGTAGTGAAAGTTGCTTCCTGCCGGTACAAATGCAAAATCGGCTTTCCCGAGCATGAGCCCCTGAAGTTTTTCGATCCTGTTCATAAAATAATTTTAACCACGGATGCATTTAAGTAGATGGTTTTGCTATAACGTCCGGTGCAAAGTGAACTGCATCCGGGTAAACCGCTTTTCCATCAGCTTGTGCAGAATACTTCGCAGGTATTCCAGCATGTACTGTGATCATCCACGGCATTAAGCGTTGCTTCGACCATATGGCCCTTTGTTAATTTCTGAATCCCATGTGGTCGCAAGCTTCCCATTTTTTGATGAAAATGCGAGCGCGGGAAAGCCGCGCGGAATTCTTCCCGCTGTGGACCAGCCGTTATCCTGTAGCAGCTTCCGATCGCCATGGGTTATGCTAAAACGTTGCCGCCTTGGACAGCATCCCGGTTTTATGGGCTATTGAGCACGGGCTCGTTATGTCAACAGGCACATTTGATCTGGACAGGCGGAGGGGCCTGGCAACATACACAAAAGGGGAAGAATAGCCTTGGTGGGCCAAATTTCAGCCGGAATACCTGCAGTTTCGCATGTGTCGATGGGAAAGCCGTTTTAACTGGGCATAGTTCACCCGCGAGGCCTGTGAGCAAAAGCCCCATTTTTAAAGGGTAATCTGTTATTAATAGAATTTAAGCCCGCCTTATTGTGCCAGGCTAGTACCTGGAGTTTTTAACATATTTGTCCCTAAGATAGTCTACAAGGTCTGAAGGATTATAGCTGTAACCGATTGTCATTTTTAGCAGGTCCTGCGGGGCATACATTGCACCATATGAGTGGATAAGGTGCCCCAGATAATTCTTTATTTCTGCTATTCCCTTACCGGTGATCATGTCCTGCACCGGGCCCCTTTCTGCAGCAATCTTTCTTGCGATCATGGATGCAACCACATTGCCAAGCGTGTATGTCGGGAAATACCCAAATGACCCGTGTGACCAATGCACATCCTGCAGCACGCCATCGGCATAGCTTCTCGGTTTCACGCCCAGCAATGATTCGCTCGCATCAGTCCATGCTTGTGGGAGGTCTTCCACGTTGAGCTCCCCGTTTATCAGCATCAGTTCAAGCCTGAACCTGAGCGCTATGTGCAGATTGTAGGTTAATTCGTCAGCTTCAGTTCTTATCAGGCTGGGCCTAACCGAAGCGAAATACCTGTAGAGTTCCCCGGCACTGTAATTTCTGGTTATCTTGAGCTCGGAATCCAGCAGGGGCTTCACAAGCTCGGTAAATGCGGGGCTCCTGCCAACAACGTTTTCCCAGAACCTGCTCTGTCCCTCATGAATACCAAGGCTGACACCGGTTCCCACCGGCGTCATGTCAAGGTCGGGGTCTATCTGGAGCTCATATGTTGCATGCCCAAATTCATGAATGGTGCTGAACATTGACCTTTTGAAATCATATCCCTCGTACCTTGTGGTGATCCTGACATCGTTAATGCTTATCCCAATTGTGAACGGGTGAGGGCTCACATCCATCCTTGCCCTGTCTTCGGGGTACTGCAGAAGTTTGAGCACACTGTGGTTAACCCTTTCCATGCTCACTCTGTCGTACACTGCGTCTTCCAGCTCATGCTTCCTGTTAAAGTAACCTTCATCATTCACCCTATCCAGAATACCCTTGAGGGTGGGGGCAAGCGTGTCGAACATGCCCTTTATGTCCCGGGTGCGTAAACCCTCTTCACTCAGGTCAAGGAGCGCGTCGTAAGGGTTTTCGTCGTACCCCAGCTTGTCGGCCATTTCCCTGTTGAGCTCCAATATTTTCTTAAGGTAAGGCACAAACGGGTCAAACCTGTTCTCTTCCCTTGAGACCCTCCACACCTGAAATGCTTCGGACGTTGTTTTTCCCAGCTCGTATATCAGTTCAGGGGGGAGTTTTTTCATCCTCGTTATCTCCCTCCTGAGGACCCTAATTACACCGGTTTCATACGGGTTAAGGTCCTTTTCGTTTTCTGCCCTTTCCACGAGGGAAACAAAATGATCCTTCAGCAGCAGTTCCTGGTATAACGTGCCCATTTCAGCATTGGCCACGGACCTTTCCCTAATTCCTTCGCTGGGCATATAAGTTTCAGAGTCCCAGTTCATAAGGGATATGCCATGCATCACTGCCCATATTTTCCTGTATTTTTCGACTATTTCCTTCAAGGTGCTATTCTGAAATTTCCCCATACTGAACTGTTTGCCGCTGCCTGTATTTTAAAATGGCGCCGGGAGTTTGAATCAGCAATCATTATAGGAATATGCCGCGGCGCAACCATTATGAACTACGCCCAGCTAAAACTTCGCATGTCATTTCCCCACGCTGAAGCGCATTAGTTTCCCATGTCACTATCTTGGGTTCATCCGTAGCATGTTTCCTGATTAAATGACACACGACTAGCACCAGTCTGGTGCCCCGCCGTAGGTGTCTCAGGCGTAACTGCTGAAGAAATAGGTTTTGACTATATCACTTTCTCTCTTCTTCAGCAGATTTTGTGCAGGTTGATGGGTTTGGCAAAAACCATGGAAAGGAGGTCAATGCCTAGAGATTGGAAGAATAGGTTCAAGACGATAGAGGAGATGCTATCCTACTTATAATTTCAAAAGCAGTGGATGTTGCTCGTATAAAGGGCAGCGTGAGTGGGCACAGTGCCGACCCTAGAGCCTTGTCTACTCTTTAAAACCTTTTCAGGGCTCTCATACCGCTTCACCTTCTCCACAACATTATGGAGTACAGGAATGAATAGAGAACCTGCATGCAGCAAGCACTAGCTCACAATAAAGGCGTTTCCCAGGAATACCTTCAGAACTGATCGGCCTTATTGTATTGATGAATATGCAGGGAAGGTCAACGTTGCTGGTGACAGCACAGGCTTTTCAACTTAGATGTACGGCAGGTGGTACACGATAAAATACGGCGAGGGAGGCAGTACATCAAACTTCATGCATTGGTTTCAGCTGACACTGACGTGCCATTTTTCCTTGTGGCAACACCTTCAAATGCTTCTGATACAAAACAGCTTAAACCAATGATTGACATGCTGAACATGAGTATAAGGGAAATGTACCTTGACAAGGGTTACCTTTCAAGGATAATGCCCATCTAATAGCTGACATGGGTGCCATATATAGCAATCAGGAAAGATGTCAGACCACTTTTGCTCGGACATCCTGCATGGTATGGGATGGTAAGCAGGAGGATCACGACAGCTATAATGAGCACTATCACAGGAGGAGCATAATTGAGGGCATATTTTCTGCAGTAAAGAGGAGCCAGCACATAAGGTCAAAGCTGCAACAAAACCAGGAGGCAATGTGCAGGCCAGTAATATGGAACGTGCTGTCAATGGCATACCATATAGCATGATAATGGCTGGGCGTCATCAGATAGCGTGCACCATGCCAGAAGCTCACAAAAGTCTGCCCAATAAAGCAAAATAGCATGTCTGCTGGCACTAAAGCCTGTATAAATTTAGCACAAAGGTGGTCGCATTACCTCATCCCGTGCTTGAACTTAGTAATTTATGGTCAAAACAGTGCCCGTAAAAACCCTTAAATTTAAGAATGATATATTTTAAGTGTGAAAGTTGACAGCAAAATTGGCATTTTAAGATCAGAGGACTGGAAAGTGCAAGGTTATGAGCTGAACCTGAATGAGTCAATTAAAAAATTCAGGGAAGTTTTCACCCTGCACGGCGGTCATTTTTATTACCTGAATCCCGACGAAGCCAGGGAACTGCTTGTAAAACTGATTTTGGGTTACAGTTCAGCGATGTACGTGCATCTTGACAGCAGAACTGAAAGTTTGATGAAGGGCCTGGCCGTTAAGCGGATGGTGAATCTGGAAGAGCGCGCAGGTGACCCCGGCCTCAAGAACGATATAAAAACCATCGAGGTGGGCATAGGGAAAGCCGATGCCCTTGCGGCCGAAAGCGGCGCGCTGATATTTTACGATTACGACGCGCTCAAGAGCTACGTTGCATTCCTGCCTGAAATCAACATTACGTTTGCCAGTGAAGATGACCTGTTTCCAACTGTTTTTGATGCCTTTAAAAAATTCTGGTCTTCCGCGGAGGTGATGCCCGCCAGCATACAGATTGTGCAGAGCCCCAGCAGGACGGGAGACATTGAGTACAAGATAGTCAGACCCTCTCATGGGCCCAGGGAGCTCTACGCCGTTTTGCTCAAAGGTGATGGGCCCTGAGCTTCAAACAGGTTCACAGAAGGCTTCTCAACAGCCTGAAGAGCAGCGACCTGAGAAAGGGATCATACCTTTCCACAAAGGACGAAATAACTAACAGGAGGCATTCCATTGAAATGCATCCCTATGCTGTTATGTGGGCATCTGACGTTAAAAAAGCAAAGGGGAAAAACCTGCCAAGACTGCCGGAGGCGGTTGAAGAGTTCAGGAAATCCTTTGAAGGGCATTTTTACTTTGTAAGGGAAGCGCAGGAGCTCAACAGCACGGTGCTCGGCATAATGGGCAGGGGAAAGACCGTGGTCAAGAGCAAGAGCATGGTGGGCGAAGAATCTGAGCTCAGGCTGTACCTAGAAAGAGAGGGGGTAAATGTATATGAAACTGACCTGGGAGAGTTCCTGATTCAGATAGCAAACGAAAAACCCGCCCACATGGTAACGCCTGCTGTGAACATGACCGAATCCAAGGCCAGGAGGCTGCTTGAACCGGTGGTAAATGAAAAACTGGATGACATCCAGACAATGGTTTTAGCGGTGAGGAGGTTTATGAGGGAAAAGTTCTTTTCGGCTGACTTCGGAATCATCGGGGCAAATGCGCTTGCTTCCGATACAGGGTCAATCATTTTTATAACAAACGAGGGAAATGGCGCGCTGACTTCGACGCTGCCTGAAAGGCTGATAGTGATAACGTCGGTGGAAAAAATATATCCCACATTTGTGGACGCCATGAAGGCGGTTACAGCGCAAACCGTTTACAGCGGCTTCGAATACACTTCTTACATTCACATAATAAACGGGCCGTATGACAGACATGGCCCAAGGGAGATTCACCTGGTCATTATGGACAACGGCCGGATAAGGGATGATTATTTAAAGGAAACCCTTTACTGCATCAAGTGCGGCGCCTGCCAGCTTTCGTGCCCGGTATTCCAGGTAGTTGATGGGGCCTGGGGACACATATACACGGCTGCAATAGGCATCCCGTGGACAGCAATTACAGGCCCAAAGGATAAGGCCAAGAACCTGGCGGCATTTTGCCTTGAATGCGGAAAGTGCAGGGAGGTCTGTCCCATGGGAATAGATATACCCGAGCTCATAAGGAAAATAAAGGAAAGTTAAAAAGGTAATCACTTTTTTGCTGCGTTTTTTACAATGTAGTTTCTGGCATAAATCGAAAGCTCAGCCACATCAACGCCTGTAGGGCATTCAATGTAGCACCTCATGCATGTGTTGCAGGTAAATATTGAATCCATGGCTTCCCGTATGTCGAAATCGCGCTCGTTAAGCATTGACCTTATCAGCGACACCCTCCCTCTGGGGCTGTAGTATTCGTTCTTATCGTGGGCGTTCCAGCTGGGGCACGCGTAAACGCAGAACCCGCACCGTATGCATTTCTGGGTCTCCCTTCTGAGGATTTCTTCGGTGTTCAGATGGCTTCACCAGTTAAGAGAAGGTCGGTTATATCATATACATTGGCCTTTTTTTCTGAGAAATAGTTTGCCGCCCTGAACATCATGACGCAGGCCGGGCACGAAGTCACTATATTGCTGTTTCCGGTGGACAGGACCTCATTGAACCTTATCTGGGCCGTCCTTATGGCAACCGCGGGGTCTGTGTATTCAACGCCCCCGCCGTCACATCTGGTCCTTTCCCTGCTGTTCGGAGGATCGATGACCCTGTAGCCGGCCCCTGCAAGCAGCCTGCGGGGCTGCTCGGTAATTTTAAGGTGCCTGGCCAGATAGCACGGATCATGAAACACTACTTCTTTCCCGGTGGGCGCAGCACCCGAGGGTTTAAGCACTTCGGTTATATGTTTCACATCTATATCAAACCCCTCCACGAACTGCGGGTAGAACTTCTTGAAAACGGCAGCGGTTATCGGATCCATGGTTATTAATTCCTTAACCCCGAAGCCCTTGAGTTTTTTGTAAACCCCCCTTGCGTAATCGCTGAAGTCATCGAGCATCCCGAAAGTGTGAAGCGCTACACCGGAATCAGGCTCATCCTTCCCGAGATAGGCAAAATCTACCCCTCCCCTCTGAAGCAATTTTGCACCCCTGACCAGCATGTTCCAGTAAACCTGATTTCTGGAATCGGTTTCCGCAGCTATGGCCCTGAGCCTGCCTAGCTTTTCAGATGAAATGCCGAAAAGGGAGCTCATGCTTCCCATGGGAGACCTCAGGAGCCTCAGAAGGTCCTTCATGGTACTTTTGTACCCCAGCAGCCTTGCCTTACCCGCAAGGTTGAGCATATCTGACAGCATCAGGCCTTCCTTCTTTATTACGTACTCAAGTATAAGGGCAGTTTCAGCATATCCCATATAGGAATACATACCAGTGTAAAATACGGTGGGCATCCTGTTTTTCAGATGGAGGCCGTTGCTCCACAATGTTAATTCTTCCGGCGACAGCCCCACGGGGTTTCCGTACTTTAAAACGGTTTCCTTCGTAAAGTTCAGGACCGCGAATATTTCCCTGTGCTTGCTTTCCAACTCACATTTCACCCAGGGCATACTTGTCAGGGTTTAAAATGTTCTTTGGGTCAAAAAGTTTCTTTATTTCCTTCATGTAATGGTACACGGGCATCTGACTCCTCACTTCGAACTGTTTAAGGAGCATGTCTTCCTTCAATTTTCCTATGCCGTGCTCTGCAGATATTGTCCCGCCCAGGTCTATTGCAAGCTGGTTAACTTCCCGTGCCGCCTTTTCAGCTCTTTCCCATTCTTCCCTATCGCTGCTGTTAGCCCCCACATTTGGGTGCAGATTGCCATCTCCCGCATGGCCAACAGTCGCTATAAACACGTTGTATTTTTTCCTTATACCATCTATTCCCCTCAGCGCTTCCTTTATTCTTGAAAGCGGAACGGCAATATCGCCATCTATAAATCCCGGATAAAGGTGGCCCGGAGCTGTAAATGCCACGGCCCTCACATCCATGAGCTCGGCCATTTTTTGAGGTGTATCGGCATTTGTTATGGTAGCTGCATGGGATTCATTCATCACCTTTATTACCCTTTCAGAAACTTTTTCGAGCCCCTCGCTGTGTCCGTCAACATCAACCAGCACCATGCCGCCATCTAGCTCAGGGTAATGATACCCCCTCACCTTGTTTGCTGCCTCTATTCCCTGCCTGTCAGCAAATTCTAGTATTAGCGGATTTATTCCCTCCCTCCTTATCCTGAATATCGTTTCCCCAGCATCGTCCAAAGTATTGAAGAAACCGGCCATTCTGATAATTCTTTCGGGGAGCGGCATTATCTTCAGCCAGGCCTTGGTTATTATGGCAAGCGTGCCCTCACTTCCAACCATCAGCCCCAGCATGTCGTATCCCGCCCTGTTCTTGTATGTGCTTTCTCCAAAGTAGGTAACCGTGCCATCGGAAAGCACGGCTTCAATCTTCAGCACCCAGTCCCTCATCACTCCGTACCTAGCGCCCCTCATGCCTCCTGAATTCTCCGCAAGGGCTCCGCCTATCGAAGCCACCCGGCTACTCGCAGGATCGGGGGGAAAGAAAAATCCATACTTCCTGCATTCTGTATCAACATCAAGCACTGTGGCCCCGACTTCTGCTTCAACCATGCCGTTGTCTATATCAACCTTCACCTCATTCAACGCCCTCATGTCAAGCACGATTCCTCCTCTGGTGGGAACCACAGCCCCTGTCACGCTGGAGCCCGAACCTCTGGCAACAATTGGCACACTGTTTTTAAAAGCGACCTTTACTATATCTGAAACCTGATCCCTCCTTGTTACGTGAACAACTACCTCGGGCATCCCCTTAAAGGAGTCAACTGCGCCCTGTTCAAATATGTGCAGCTCGGCCCTGTCGGTTTTGACGTTTTCTTCGCCAAGTATGGACTTTAGTTCGTCGATCCAGCTTTTGCTCGAATAAACGTTCATTATTTGCAATATTATTGCAGTAAAATATAAATTTTGAGGCCAGTTTGAAACAATTTTATGCCACCATCAAAAATCCAGTAATGTGCGCCGGGTGTGATAAAGATCAATTTTATTGAAAAAATTTCTAGGCCAAGCCGGCTTTGGCGCATGCCTCATCCTGGTCCGGGCTGCCTCCGCTGACGCCTATTGCTCCAAGTATCCGGTTATCCTTGATTATTGGGATTCCGCCCTGCCTACCCATTATCTTTCCATCATATGTAAGTGACAGGCTGAAGAGCAGCGATTGAGCTTCTGCAAAGTTCCTTCCAACTGCTCCTGAATCGGAATGCTTTTCGCCAATGAGCCTAAAAGCTATAGCGGTAAAGGCCTTACCCATGGCAAGATCTGGCGTTATCCATGCGGCATCATCCATTTTTTCAACGAGGATTAGGTGGCCGCTCGCATCATAAACAGCCACGCTTATTTTTATACCGAGTTCACCGGCCTTTTGGATTGCTCTGTCAGCCATCATTTTTGCATCGTCCAGCTTTAAATCTGCAACCATAAATGCTGCTTAACACAAGAATATTTAACCTTGACTGTCATTGCAGTCTCCGGCTTGGACCGATTTTGCCCGTGACATTCACCAGAATGTCCGGCATGAAACCTGCAATAGATTCACCCAAGTGAATCGCCCGGTGCGCCGGGAAAAGTATATATTATGAGATTGATGATTATAATTATAAATTGGATTTTTATGAGTTTATTGAATTCCTTGGAAGAGAGGCCTTAAATGACCTGATGCCTGCTAGGATACCGCGCGAGAGAATAATCGAAGACGATCCGGATCATAAATTTTTGCTCTATACCGGGCAACTCTATCAGGTAACACCCTATCTCAATTCAATAAGGGACATGCTTGAAAGGGTGGAAAATGCTGAGGAAACGCTTTTTTCCCTTTACAAAATAGGCGAAAGCTTTCTGTGGAAATTTGTAAAGCCAAGAGAAAGGGAAAGGTTCAACGGCATAGTGGTAAAATCCTATGGCGAGCTTAAAAAGAAAATCGATATAGGTTACGATTTTTCAATCGATTACTATTCCGGCATCATATTCCACGATCTGGGCAGCAAAATATTCGGAGATTATGCCAAAATCATGGCAAGTAAACTGAACGGCAAGAAACTTGTTACAATCGACCCGCACACGACATATGCGGTCAAGGTGCTTTACAGAAAGGTTGATGAAAGCTTTAATGCCGAAGTGCATCACTATGCTGAGTTCCTTAAACTGCCAGACGTAAATCAGTATGCTGACCATGAATCATGCTACCTTAACAGGTACCTTCAGCTGAATTACGGTTCGAATGCCGCCAAGCCCCAGGCTTCAGGCAAGGAAATGGGGTGCTGCGGAGGTCCCATTGAATTTGTTTCTCCAAGATTGGCCACCGAAATTGCAAAGGTCAGGATGAATCAGCTTCTTTCAACGGGAAAGGATAAGGTGCTTGTCTGGTGCCCCATATGCCTGTCGAACCTGTCCAGGCTGAACATGGCTGAAGTAAAAGATGCGCTGGAGTTGATTAGTTAGGTCTTATTGAATGCCCATCGCCGGTTCAGGGTTGCCTGGCCGCTGTTGATCAACGTCTCGGATTTAACACGCTTTTACAGCACTGGAATTTATGCAAATACGATCAAATTTATCTAAAAAGCAATAAAAAAATAAAATCAGTTTCAGAATCTCATTGCTCCCGGCAGCAGGAAGGCGTATATGAGGCCAATCACTATCAGATAAATCAGTATTACCAATGTCCAGCCCATGTTATGCCTGATTACTTCCCCCTCTTTTCTCAAGTACTTTGATGTGGATACGCCGACGCTGGCTGTCTGCGGCGCAACTGGTTTTCCAACCTCAGCGCCGACTGAATTGAGTGCAGGCAAAAGGTACGGAGGTATTCCCAGCAGCAATCCAACAGAGTACTGCAAATAGCCGAACATTGCGTTTGTCGATGTGTTGCTTCCGGACAGAGCCACACCTATCCACCCAAGAATCGGGGCCAGTATTATGAAGAATATCCCAACCCTTGAAAAGGAATAGGCAAGCGATGCAGCCATTCCTGAATAATTGAATGTATCTGCAAGAGCTACCATGAAAATGCCTGTAACAACGGCACCCCAGAGCTGATTTCCTGTTCTTTTCATGGCGTCAAAGAACTTGTCCTTGGGCGGCCTGTAGAATATCATTATTATAATCCATGATATCATGATAAATGTGCCTCCTACAAACGGGCTGAATTCAAATGCAACGGCCATTGCTTTATGGGTAACAGCGGAAATGGTTGTAACAGCAGGGATAAACGGCTTGTAGTTTGGTAACGGTGACCATGGTCCAAGTCCCAGCACCACGACAATTATCAGTATTATGAACGGTAAGAAAAGGTAAGCCACTTCGCCCGCGGTAAATTTCCTGTCTGAAGCGTTTTTGATCTGTGACTTGTCAAGCACTTTTCCTCCAAATCCCCTTATATTCTTTGGCTTCCAGTATCTCAGGAAAATTAAAAGAATTATAAATGAAACCAGAGAGCCAGTTATGTCTGGAAGGTACGGCCCGACAAAGTTAGAAACGGGGAACTGCCCCAGAATGTACGCAAACGAACCCACCAGCGCGAGGGGCCATGCTTCCTTGATTCCCTGCTTTCCTGAGACCAGGTATATCAGTATCCAGGGAGGCGCCAGGGCTAAAATGGCCACAACCCTTCCCACTGCTGCGGATACATTAAATAGCGGCAGTGAAGTTACAGCTGAAAGTATTACCACCGGCACACCCAGTGCACCAAAGGAAACCGGCGCATTGTTTGCTATTGCAGCTACCCTTACAGCTTCAATATCAACTATGCCAATGCTCATCAGTATCGGTGCAACGAAAGCCCATGGATAGCCAAAGCCAACAAGCCCCTCAAGCAGTGCCCCGAAGGACCATGCTATGAGAATTGCCTGAACCCTTACGTCTGAAGTGGCAGAATGCACAAGCCATTCCTTGAACTTTTCCATTGCCCCCGTAGCTACCATGGTGTTCAGGATCACCAGGCCCCATATGACGATCCAGTCGATTGCCCAGAAGCCGGTTGCTGCCCCATAAACATAGGCCAGAACAGTAGGCACTGCCGGCGCATGCCAGAACGCTACCGCTATCAGGTACGTAATGATTGAACCCACGATGGCTGTTATCCAGGCTGAAATCCTCAGTCCTGCCAGCATAACCAGGATTATAATTATCGGAATTAGTGCCACGAGCATTGAGACCACAAGATTATTGAAAGGATTCAATATTTGTGCGAACATCTGTGAATAATTATATTGGATAACTAATATATAAGCATTTTAAGATCAATGAAATTATTTAACTGTAAATTATATCTATGATCATCCAAGCGGGGGGAGGGTTTGGCTGCATATGTACACATAAACGCTGATTTTTACGCTAAATTTGCACCCTGGACATTTACGTCTTAACCTGTTTTACAAAAATTGCCCGGAACGCTTGCCGGAAGCTTCTAACGGTTCATTCACTTCTGGATTGCCCTTTTCTTAACGGTCATGGACTCGATATATAGCAGGGACATGGATACGGCCGCGCAAAGGGCCATGAAAATCCAGGCATAGGCTATTCCGTAACCTGCGACGTAACCAACAACCATGCTTCCCATAAATCCCCCTATCGTCTTGCCGGTATAGAGAATGCCTGTGACTGAAGCCATAAATGCCTCACCCACGGTGTCACCAACCAGTGCAAAGAACAATGGTATTAAAGCTCCTCCAAGAAAACCTATTAAAATTTCAGACACCAGCGGAATGCTTGTAATGCCGAGGAGTGATGACAAGAGAACAACTAGAAGCGCAAACGCTATGGATCTTTTTCTTCCTATTTTATCGGAAACGTTGCCCATTATCGGTCTCCCCAGCCCGCTCATCAGGGGAAATAGCGTTACCGCAATCAGGAAAGTGACCCCGCTCCTGAGTATAAAGAGGCTCGATGAAAGAGAAATCAGGGGGACAGTGCCAAAAGCATAGGCCAAATATATAAGTATGAAAGGCACGTTGAAAACGGCCTCCAGCGGCCTTCTTCCCGTGCTTTTCTCGGGATAGGACAGATTCATTACCAGCAGGGGAAGAACTACCAGCTCTACAACTGTCATAATTTCCCCGATGGCCTGTATATCATTGATCTGAAGAAATATGGGATTAAAGAAAGTTGCCCCCGCTCCAAAGCCCAGAGACACTATGCCGACCGCTAGTCCCCTTTCCTTTTTATGCCACTTTAAAGCCGAATTTGAGGCTATGCCGTAAAGGATTCCCTCTCCTGCTGAGCCCGCAGCCCATAATACGTACCTCAACGGCAGGATCAAACCTGAAAGAAATGCTGAATAACCCAGAGCTGAAAGGACAGCTGAAAAAATCCCCACCCCGCGGGGACCCTTTAAGTCTGAAATGTATCCGCCAAATATCTGGGAAAAGGTGCTCAGGATTACAAATATGAAAAACATTCCTTCGGTTGAAATGAGCGAAATGCCGTCGGCGCTTATGAGGCCCCTGGCAAAAACATTCCATGAATACTGGTAAACGGAGTTAAATATCATTATCAGCAGGGCTGATACCAGTATCCTTTTTTTGAGCATGTGAATTGCCCATCAATATGTATTATGTAATTTTTAAAGCTTTTTTCACACCGGTTTTCACAATTCTGCAACTGATTTTTAGACGTTTGTCTATTATATAATTATTGGTATGAAAACATAATATAATGGTACAATCTTAGTTAACCCATGGACCCGATAGAGTTTTCCAGGATTTATGAGGGAAAGATACAGGTTCTGCCAAAGGTTCCGATAAAATCATATGATGATTTTGCCGTAATCTACACGCCGGGCATAGCAAAGGTGGCTGAGGCCATACACCAGAACCGTGACCTGAGCTTTACGCTGACTAGCCGGTGGAATACCATTGCAATCATTACAAACGGCAGCAGGGTTCTGGGCCTGGGAAACATAGGGCCCGAGGCGGCCATGCCAGTCATGGAGGGCAAGGCGCTGCTCTTCAAATACCTTGGAGGGGTTGATGCCATACCCATACCCATAAGGGCCAGCACTGTTGAGGACTTCAAAAGGGTTGCAATGGCCATTGAGCCGGCTCTGGGCGGAATAAACCTGGAGGACACGGAGAGCCCGCTGTGCTTTGAAGTCCTTGAGGAACTCAGAAAGGTGCTTGAGATACCGGTCTGGCACGATGACCAGCTTGGAACAGCATCCGCTATTCTGGCCGGCCTGATAAACGCATTTAAAATAGCCGACAAAAATATCAGGTCAGCAAAGGTTGTGCTGTTCGGGGCGGGGGCGGCAAACATAGCGGCCGCAAACATGCTTTCAATTTACGGCTTTGACAAATCTAAAATAGTAATGATCGACAGTAAGGGACCCCTGTACGCTGACAGGAATGACGTTGACAGGCTCATGTTCTCCAACAGGTGGAAGTACGATCTGGCGGTTTCAACGAACAGGGAGGACAGCAGGACAATCGAAGATGCGTTTAACGGGGCCGATGCGGTTGTTGCCGCATCAACCCCCGGTCCCAACACCGTAAGGAACGAATGGATTTCAAGGATGGCGGAAAGATCGATAGTGTTTGCGCTTGCAAACCCCGTGCCGGAGATAATTCCAGATGAAGCCATTAAAAGCGGGGCGTACATAGTTGCCACCGGCAGGAGCGATTACCCAAACCAGGTTAACAATTCTCTTGTCTTTCCCGGCGTGTTCCGGGGGGTGCTGGACAGCAGGGCCAAATACATTAGCTACACCATGGCAATAGCGGCTTCCCAGGCGCTGGCGAATTACGCTGAAAGGCGGGGCATAAGCAGGGAATACATAATACCGCGCATGGATGAATGGGACATGTTCTACGAAGTTGCTGCTGCTGTGGCTAATAAGGCCAGGGAAGAGGGTTATGCCAGAAATCCATTAAAATATGAAGAGTACCTTGAACTTGCGAGGAAAAGGATAATAGAGTCCAAAAAGAATATAGAAATGGTGACCAGGAAATGACCATCAGAAGAGCTACAGAATCCGACATCGATCTGTTGACAGAAATGTTCAGCAAAATGTACGCATTAAATTCAGAATTCGATCCACTCCTGCAGGTTCCTGAAGACATAAAGCAGAGGGTCAGGGCATCGGTTGAGAGGGCCATAAATAGTGAAAACAGCCTGATATACATTTATGAAGATGAAAAACCCTATGCGGCCGTAAAGATCAGGCTCGGCGAGAGGGAGTTTTACACCCCTTCGAAGGTGGCAATGATTGAAGAATTCTATGTTCATCCAGCAAAGAGGAGGGGCGGGCTAGGTGGTCAATTCATGAACTTTGTTGAGGAGGAGCTAAGGAAGACGGGAATAACCCTCATGATTGCGAGGTTCCCTTCAAAGAACCTCATCGCGGTTTCATTCTATTCAAAACACGGTTTCAGGGAAATCCACAATGAATTTGCAAAATCGATAAAAGATTGATCGAATTGTTCCTGGTTCATTCCTGTAACGCATTGCCGCTTCCGTCCAAAGTGCTCCAGCAAATTTAAAC
>JBMFTE010000020.1:0-16331 GCA_049967195.1 Nitrososphaeria archaeon | reverse complement strand
AAAATGCTCATGATAATTAAGAACCTTTCTACTTTGTGACCATTTTCTGGAACAGCGGTATGGCTATTGCGAACGTGACCAGCGAATAAACTATCAGCACCAGCACCTCAGGCCACACTGCCGAAAGCGGGGCATTCATTACCATTACTGACCTGAATGCTGATACGGTATATGAGAGCGGAAGCATGTATGCAATGTCCCTGAGCCACCACGGAAGCTGCAGCACAGGGTAAAATATGCCAGAAATAAATATCATTGGCATTTCAATCATGAGCATTATCATCTGCGCCGATTCCTGGTCACTCACAAAACTGGTAGCAATTAATCCCAACCCCGTGAATGAAAGTATCCCAAGAAATATGATCAATGACATGAGGAAGATGTTGCCGTAAATTTTTACACCGAACAGTATTATGGCAAGTATTACTATCATGATCCCGCTTATTATTCCCCTCACTGCCTGGGCCATGGCTTTTCCCATGACTATCGAAAATCTGGATATGGGCGTCATCAGCATTCCGTCAAGGGTCCCTAGTTCCCTTTCCCTTGAAAATGTCATTGCCAGGCCGGCAAGCCCGCCCATTACCATGCTCATCGCTATGAACCCTGGTGCCAAGAACTCAAAGCTGCTGGGCGATCCAGGGATAAGCCCCTGAAAGTTTACTGATATTGTGCCTGCCTGCGCTGGAAATCCTTGACTTATGCTCAGCTGAACATTCAGCTGGCTGAATATTGACTGTATGCCGCCAGTAACAATCTGGTCAAGCGTAGGATTCATCTGGTCAACTATTACCTGGACAGCTGCTGCCCCGTTTTTCAATCCTTCCCCAAATCCAGGCCTAAATATAACTATCGCATAGATCTTCCCCTGCAGTAGTGCCTGCTGAGCCTGTGCCAGTGATGTGTATGTCAGAACGTTGAACGCGTTGCCAGACTGCGCCATATATGAAAAGCTGTTTATCACCCCTAATGCTGCGGCTGACTGATCCTGGTTCACTATTGCTATCGGAATGTGAGTTATTGACCCGCTACTTGGAAACATATAGCCAAAGAGCAGCATTAGCAGTATTGGGAGCATTATCATTGATACTAGCCTTGCCCTTACCCGGTAAAACTCCGTCAGATCCTTCTTCATTACAATATAGAGGTGATAAATTGAGCCCTTTTGCATTACCAGCCCCTCCCCCTTAGCCTTCCGCTGAGCTCATCCCTGAGTTCCCTCCCCGTAAGTGAAAGAAATACCTCCTCTATCCTGTCAACACCGTGCCTGGCTTTTAGCTCATCCTTGTTTCCTATTTCCAGTATTTGCCCTCTGTCCATTATTGCGACTTCCTCTGCAAGTTCATCTATTTCATACATATCATGGGTAGTAAGTATCACCGTGAGCCCGCGCTCCTTTAATTTTATTATGAAATCTCTCACCCATCTCACACTCTGAGGATCAAGTCCGTTTGTTGGTTCATCCAGTATTACAACCCGAGGATCATGCAGCAGGGCACGCGCTATGTTCAGCCTCTGCCTCATTCCGGTCGAGAATGTACCAACCGGTCTATCCTTAACGGTCAGCAATTTAACATCGTCAAGCAATTCTGTTATTTTTTCCCTTAACACCCGGGTGTCCATGTTGTACAGGTTCCCAAAAAATTCTAGATTTTCAATTGGCGTCAGGGGAGAATAAAGTATAAGTTTTTCCTGCACGACGCCTATAGCCCTCCTCACTTCAGTAGCTTCCTTTACTATGTCATAGCCTTCAACAAAACCCCTTCCCGAAGTGGGTCTAAGGACGGTGCACAGCATCTTAAGAAGAGTGCTTTTGCCGGCTCCGTTAGGCCCAACCAGTCCAAATATTTCACCCTTCCTCACCTTGAACGATACTTTATCCACAGCTATCAGATTGCCAAAATTCTTAGAAAGGCCGTCTGCTTCTATTGAGATGCTCGTCTTCTGCTCACCGCCAGCACCGCTATTATGGCAACTATCACGACTATGATAAGCAGGGTTGTCAGGTAAACCGCGGGTGGGGTAAGAATATATCCAAAGACCTGGTTTACAAATGACTGCTGGACTGTGTAGGTTATTGGGATTCTGGATGTTAACTCCTGACCGGGAGCGTTATCCTGCTGCCAGCTGGTTTCCACAGTTGCCCTGTAAGTGCCAGTTGGCGCACTGGAACCAATATCAAGCGAAAAAGTGGCGGTAGCACTTGAACCAGCTGGTATGTCGCCCAGATAGTCGTACGTGTTGCCACTGATCGTGTTCGGCAGTATCAGCTGCGCCTGCACGTCCTTTGCAGTTACATTTCCGTAATTATGGACAGTATAGTATACATTAAAATCAGATTCCCCTTGCGTAACTGTTACCGAGGATGGGCTCACGTTTAACGAAGCCTTGGGCGAGATCGGTACGCTTATTATAGTTTCCGCGCTCTTTCCGGCATAGGTTACACGTATATTTACAGATGTCATTGATGGTGATGACGCATTATTACTGACACTGACCAGATACGTTAGCTGCACTGGAGTTCCGGGAGGCAGCGCTCCTATGGTTGTCCTAGAAGGTGATATCAGGCCAAGTGGCGAAGCCGTTGATATGTTTACCGCTACATTACTTGCAGTCACGTTTCCTGAATTAACTAGCGAAAGGTAAAGTTCAGCATCTTGGGTTCCTGGAAATAGCCGGGGCGGATTAAGGCTGTACCCCTGAACCTCTATTTCTGGTGAGCCAAACACCGGCACATAAACCCTCTGAACCGACCTTATTCCGTCATTCCAACTCAAAGTCACGTTCAGTGGATAGTACCCCAGCTTCGCGCTGTTGTTTATGTTCATATAAACTTCGATTGGCGCGCTGGTTCCTGCAGGCAGGGGGCCGATGAACTGCGTTACTGTAGAATTTCCAGACTCCGATGTAAACGGCTGCTCAACATAAACGGAAAGTGTTGCATTATAAGCCGTGTTTGACCCGGCGTTCCTGACTAATAGCGTAAGTGGCATGTCCACCGCTCCCGGATAGGCCAGGACGCCGCCAGTTCCCCAGTAAGCCGAATACACCTGCAGGCTGGAAAACGTTGAAACCGGCAGCACGGCTGTATATGTAAAGTTCTTTGCAACATATGATGCGCCGTTAAATTGCTTATACTTGACAAGAAATTGCATCGTGTAGATTCCGCTAACTGCCTTACTGCTTACGTTAATATAGGCAACGGAAGGCACTGTAGCACCAGAAGGTATAACACTTATGTTCTGAGGTTCACTGACCACCATGAACTGGCTTGTGCTTGTAGCATATACACTGACGTTTATGCCAGGATACTGCCCTGTATTTGTTAAATATACAAAAAGTGGCACATTATATGAACCGGCTTCAACTTCAATAGGGGATGACGACGGGCCAAAACTTGCCCCGCTTACGGTTAATCCCTGTGTCTGGGCATATGCAGGAACTGAAATTAAAAATGAAAGTATCAGCAGCACTGCAATCAGCACTTTTTTTACCATGCGGCATGATTTGCCTGATGGCTTTTTTAACGTTTACGTTATTTTTAGATATATCTAAGCTGCATATACGCCTTCTTCAATTACATATTTTTCCCTAGCCATGGTCATCAGTTTTTTTGTAAAAAAGAGGCTAAATATTGTAACCACTATTGCAAAGAGGAAGGAGGCCCAGGCAGCCAGGCCAATCCTTCCCTGGTAGGTGAAAATATCCAGCATCTTCATAAGCCCAATGTTAACTTCCAAAGTTTTACCCCTAATGATATCCGGCCAGTATTCACCGATCATCAGGCCCCCCCATGCACTGTCTATCGTGCTGCTCAGCCCAGCAATCAAATAAGGAAAGGTGGCTGGCAGTATTATTCTCCTCATTCTGGTAAAGAACCTTAGCTCATGATTTTCCATAATTTCCCAGAATTCTGAAGGAATTGTCTGAACTCCCATCCAGAAACTGTAAAACACATAGTAAAAAGTGCTGACAAAGCCCAGAAAGAGCACGTATATCTCTGAGCTTATTGGAAACGTTGCATACATGTAACCGAAAGTTGCGGCAAACACAAGCGGGAAGTAAACTGGAGCTGGAAAAGCAGAAATTATCTGTATTGCCGGGAAGACAGTTAAAGCAGCCCTCTGGTGAACAGCAAGATAATACCCAACAAAAATTGCTATGACCAGGGAGATGATAGCTATAATTGCAACTCTTAGGTAATCAAATGCCATATTGTAGATAATGACCGGTGTATAGGAAATCAGGTATCCCCAGTAGCTCAGCGGTACCGATCCTACAAACAGTGCTATTTCAACAAGCAGTAAGATAGCAATCAGCAAGGATATTCCCACCATTATGTACTTTCTGGAGGAGCTTAGTGCGCTCCACCTTTTGCCGAAGTTGCCTCTGGTTGGCAGCGCTTTGAATGTGCTTGTAAAATGCTTTGACAGCCTTTTCATTGGCCCCGTCAGCGTATTCCAGGCCTGGTATGTGTGCATGATGTTCACTTTTCCCCTCCGCCTGATTGGAGCAGATGTGTCCAGACCGTACTTTGCAACTGTAAATCTAGCTATATACCTAAAAATAAATGTGATAAGCGCAACCCACACGGCAAGGGTGAGCATTGCAACCCATACATAATACATATCGCCAGAAGCCACGAGCAGTGGTATCAAACTTCCTATGCCGAAGACGGAAAAAGATTTTGCACCTATGCTGAATACCTCGCTTACAGTTATATAAAACAGCGCGTCCGCAAAACTCGGGAAAAGGTTTGCGGCAATCTTTGGCATTGAAAACGGTATATATAGGCGCCTCATTTTGCTGAAAAACCCCAGCTCATGATTTATTGTGACCTCATAGAGCTCCTTTGGTACCGTCTTGAAGGCCTGATACTGTGCTATCCATATGTTCCACACAACTGCCGTCAAAACCAGAAAATCACTCGCCAGTTCTGTGCCCAGAGGCCCACCTATCCTTGTCACAAAAATCACCAGAACCACGGGAAAGAACGTAATTACCGGTACTGATTCCAGTGAACTGATAACAGGTATGTATATACTTTCAAATATGGAGCTTTTTATTGATGCATATGCAAGTAACCAGCCAGTTAGTATTGAAACAAGAATTATCAGCAAAACCCTGAGTATTGTAGCACCGGCTGCCAACTGAATTACAAGCAGTAAGCTCACTGGCCTCACCTTACAGGAGTTAAAGAAGCATATATTTTGTCAAGATATGTGCTGAACCTGGAATCCCTGCTGCTCCTTGGTCTTGGCATTTCTATTGTCAGTTCGTCAACTATCTTCGCGGGAGAACCGTTCATTATCAGCACCCTGTCTGAAAGCTCCAGCACCTCATCAAGGTTATGCGATACCAGCACTACAGATTTGAGGGTTGTTATAGGATTGAAAAGTATGTCGTATATTTCCTGCCTCAGGCCTTCAGCTGTAAGTTCATCCAGGTGGACAAATGGCTCGTCCATAAGGAGCACTTCGGGGGACCCAGCAAGGGCCCTGGCAATAGCCACTCTCTGTCTCATTCCACCGCTCATTTCCTTTGGGTATAGGCCTTCAGCTCCCTTTAGACCAACAGCTTCAAGCGTCTTTTTTGCTGTATCATTCATCTCATTCTGGGAAAATCCCTTCCCCATAAGAGCCAGCTTCACGTTATCAATTGCAGTCATCCAAGGGAATGTGGCAATAGACTGGTGAATGAGAGATATCTTCGATGAGGGTTTTTTAACTTCCTGACCCATGAGTAATACCTTACCTCTGGTTGGCGGTATCAGGTAACCCAGCGTTCTGAGAAGTGTGCTTTTGCCAATCCCTGAAGGCCCTACAATGGACACAAATTCATTTTCATCCGTGTTTATGTTTATACCAGTGAAGACCTCCTTACCGCTGGGAAATATATATGATATATCCACTGCGCTTAATATGGCCCCAATTGACAACCGTCACCTCCTTCTACATTTTTCAGGTCCCTTAAAAGTTTTACAGGCACAAAACCATCGCTTTTAGCAGCCTGGTTTTTGCTCTGAAAAATTATGCAATACTGAGAGCAGGAAAAGCACAAAGGGCTTTTGGGATGTGGAAGAACCACCTTGGAGCATCAGTTCCCATGCTGGAATGCACGTGTATTTCATGATCAAATGCACAATTTTAGCTGGGCGTAGTTCATTCAGAGTTTTTCCTGCAAGGTTTCCGTAAATCTTAATTCTATGCATATGTAAGGGTATAAAGGATGGGCAAAAGAAAAGTGCTCAGCGAATCTGAGCTTAAGGATCTGGTTCTTCCGGAAAAGGGCGAACTTCTGGGGATAGTTGAGAAGTTGCTTGGCAGTGACCACGCCCTGATCAGGTGCACTGATGATAAAGTGAGACTAGGCAGGATAAGGGGTAAATTAAAAAGGAGGATATGGATCAGAGATGGAGATGTGGTGCTTGTTGCCCCATGGGAATTTGACGATGGGAAGGGGGACATTGTCTGGAGGTACACGGTGGCGCAGGTTGACTGGTTAAAACAGAATAACTATTTGGCTACTGGTTTTGCATGAGCAGCAACATAAAGCTTATTGCATTAGTGGATATGGATTATTTTTTTGCCCAGTGTGAAGAGCTGAGAAAGCCTGAATTAAAGGGCAGGCCCGTCGCCGTATGCATGTTCACAGCTCCTGAAAGGGGAGCCATTTCATCAGCTAATTATGTTGCCAGAAAATTAGGAGCCAAGGTTGGGATGCCAGTCAGCATGGCAAAGCTGCAGGTTAATGACCTCATTACATTACCCGTTGACATGCCCTATTACTCTTCATTAAGCTCCAAGATCATGCATGCACTGATTGCACAGTACAGTAAGGTTGAAGTAGCAAGCATAGACGAAGCTTATGTTGAGTTTGAAGCTTCGGATCATGAAGATGCTATCAGAATCGGATCGGAAATAAAGGACCTAGTGCTTAATGTATCAGGAATTGTGTGCACCGTCGGCATAGGGCAGAACAAGCTTATAGCAAAAATGGTATGTGATTCCATCAAGCCAAATGGGTTAAGGGTGGTTATGCCTGAAGAATCTGCGGCGTTTATTGAGAAATCCAGATTAAATTCAATTCCATACATAGGCAGCAAAACCGTAGAAAGACTAGAAACTCTCGGGTGCAGTACTGTAGATGATGCAAGGAAATTGCCCGTAGAGCTGCTCGAAAGCGAATTCGGAAGAAAAAAGGGCATTTTTATCTATAACGCTCTAAGGGGGATCGATGAACGGGCGATACAAACAAATCGCGTAAGAAAGGAATATGAAAAATTTGCTACGCTTGGCCATAAGGATCCATTTAACTTGATTGATGAGCTTTCTGCATCTCTGTTTTTAAAGTTAAGCGGGATAAAATTTCAGGAAATAGGCATAATAATAATCTATGAAGATATGACTGTCAGGACAAAGGCTAAGACGCTGAAGTTTTTTGCCAACAGCATTGATTCATTGAAAGCTGAGGGCAAGCAGCTTTTTAGGGAAATCCAGACACTTGATGACAAGAAAATTCGGCGAATTGGGTTAAGAGTTTCCAAGCTAAGGCAGATTAACTACCTATCGCTATCAGATTACACTGAGTGATTGGCCGGTTATTTTTTATTTGAGAGCTCCTGCAGATAAGAATCATAAACCTGTTTTACCTTGTCAGCCGAAGGGCCGCTGCCCTCCACTACTCCAGTTTTAGTAACCTTTATTTTGTCCATGATTATTATTGCTTCTATATCCTCTCTTAACTTGACCAGCCCTGGAAATACCTTGTTTAGCCTGTCGGCAAGGGCTTTCAGGTCAAAGGGTTCCTCAAGCAGAATTATTTTTCTTATCTCTTTTGAACTGTAAACTACCTTCTTGATTCCGCCCTCTATTTTTGTTTCTAAAATTATGTTCAGATTTGAATCTGCCGCAAGGAACGTTCCTGATTCCTCACCTGATTCAGCCACAACTTTAACTTTTTTACCAATCATTGACAGCAACTCTTCATTAAATTTTTTTTCAAATATGGATGACAATTTGATTTATTCATAAAATGGATGGTATTTAAGCATTTAATTTTTCCTCCTTTGTTGCATTATTTTGATCTTCCTAGACTTCTATTACGAACTCGATAAATCCTTCCCTTTCGTTAATACCCAGCAGTTTATGCCCATTTTTCTGCACCCACATGGGGATGTCCCTTTTGCTGCCACTATCGTCGGAATAAACGGCTATCAGGTCTCCGCCCTTTGCCTTTTTAACAGCTTGGATGGTCTGCAGTAGCGGACCTGGGCAGAATGCCCCACGGCAGTCAACAACAGTCTTCTGTTTTTCTACCATCTGCGCTCACCTAGATAAAAAGTGTAATATCCGCATCCTTGGCATCTTCTAAGAATGTTCCTACACCAACGACTTCATCCACGATGTCAAGCAAGTCATCCCTTTTTAATCCGAAAAGGTCGTAGGTCATTGAACATGCATAGAACTTTACATCGCCAATTGATTTGGCCTGCTTCATGAGCTCAATCCAGCTGGGCACCTTTTTTTCATTCATTATTTTAAAAGTTTCGTCTTGAAATTCTTTAAAGTCTGCTGATATGCGAGGTGAAATTCCTTTTTTGGTAAGCGCCATAAGCCCCCAGAATGTGGCGAATATCCTGACTTTGGTATCTGTAGCAGCCCCACCTGAAGTTAGTATCGAAGCAGCCTGAAGTTTGTCTGAACTTCCTGAAAACAGAATTATTGCTAACTTGGTCATTTTATCGAAAATATAGGGCAGTATATTATAAATCTGCACACGAATTTTTGTTACCATGCAGCAGCAGAATGTGGACATTTGTGCAGCAACGGTATATTTTATTGTAAAAACAACACATTATAATGTGTACTGCTACATGAATGCTCGTATATACCAGGGGTTCAATCTAAAAGCTAATTACATGGTAAATGTTAACATCCGGCGTGATAATTGGTAAGGGAACTTGGCTTGATAAGGTTGCTAGCCACATCATAAGCAGGGAAAAGAGCATCAATAGGAATACTAACCTTGTGAGGGTGGAGAGTGGACTGGGCGCTTCAGGGATACCTCACCTTGGCAGCTTTTCTGATGTTGCAAGGGCTTATGGCATAAAGATGGCACTTGAAAGCCAAGGGGTTAAAAGCCAGCTTATTGCATTCGCTGACGACATGGACGGCCTCAGGAAGGTTCCTACGGGCTTTCCTGCTTGGCTCGAAGATCACCTTGCAGAGCCAGTATCAAGAATCCGTGACCCTTTTGGATGCCACAGCAGCTATGGAGAGCACATGGGTGCCCTGCTGGTAGATTCGATTGAAAGGGCTGGTCTTGAGTATACATACATGCGTGGGTCCATAGCCTATAAGGAGGGGGTCTTGCTTGAGCAGGAAAGGGTAGTTCTTGCTCAGTCTAGCAAAATCGGGGAAAGGCTAAAGGAATTGCTCGGGCAGGATAAATTTACAAAAACTCTTCCATTCTTTGCAATATGCCCTAGGTGTGGAAGAATTTATACAACTGAGGCGCTTTCATATGACCCCAAAACTGATTCAGTGCATTTTAGGTGTTCTGGCACAACAATAAGGGGAAAGAGGATTGAAGGGTGCGGATATGAAGGAGATGTAAAGCTAAAAGACGGTGAGGGAAAGCTCAGCTGGAAGGTGGAACTGGCGTCAAGGTGGACAGCTCTTGACATCAGGTTCGAAGCGTATGGAAAGGACATAGCAGATTCAGTAAAGTTCAACGACTGGGTTTCCGACACAATACTGGGTTATGCTCATCCCTACCATATAAAGTATGAAATGTTTCTGGACAAGGGTGGTAAAAAGCTATCCAAGTCTTACGGAAATGTTGTGACGCCGCAACTCTGGCTCAGGTACGGCTCTAGGCAGAGCCTTATGCTGCTAATGTATAAGAGGATCAAGGGAGCAAGGGGGGTTTCCATTGATGATGTTCCCAAATACATGGATGAATATGACCGCATTGAAGATGCATTCTTCAAGGGCGGAGAGCAAAAACTGCGCGGGCTCTACGAGTACGTAAACCTGCTCAAAACGCCGTCCAGACCATCACTCCATGTTCCGTACAGGCTGCTGGTTGAAATAGCTTCAATTTCTCCCAAGGAAAATTACAAGGAATTTATAAAGAAAAGGCTCATAGCCTATGGCTACAGTGAGTTTGACGATTATCTTGAAAATAAGATAGAACTTGCCCACAACATGGCAATGGACAACGTTATGCTTTCAAGGAACAAAATAGAGTTAACTGACGTTGAGAGAAAGGCTGTTATGGAACTGGTTCAGCAGCTCGAAACCAAGCACAGCGCAGAGGACATCCAGGGTGCAATCTATCAGATCGCGAGGGATAATGGGATCAAGCCTCCGGAATTTTTCAGGCTGCTGTACAGGGCAATACTTGGCACAGATAAAGGGCCAAGGCTGGGAGGATACATAGCTGATGTTGGCCCAAGGAAAATTATTGACGAATTAAAAGACCAGCTAGGCCATGGGTGACCTTGTAGGCCCGTGCTGCTCATGTGGCTTGTACGGCTTCTCGAGCGCTTCAACATCGTCCTTACCAAGCCTGATATCGAGCGCTTCAACTGCATCATCCAGGTGTTCAGGCTTTGTTATGCCCAGTAGAACTGAAGTTATCCATTGTTTGCTGAACAGCCAGGCTAGGGCAACCTGCGAAGGTTTAGTGCCCTTTTCCTTTGCAACTCGCTCGAGTGCCTCAAGCACGTCGAAGTCCTCTGGCTTAAAATATCCTCCAGGGAAGTATCTGTCTGTCCTGTATCTTACTGTGTCTGGCTTTTCATTCCTCTTGTACTTGCCTGAAAGGAATCCCCTGGCAAGCGGGCTGTACGGGGCTATGGCTATTCCCAATTCCCTGCACACGGGTATGCCCTCTCTTTCCTCTTCCCTGTAAGCAAGGTTGTATCTTGGCGAATAATATGTTATCCTTTCCAACCCATTGTAAACAGCTAGGTCATACAGCTTCTGTATCTGAAATGAATAAAGCGACGTAGCACCGAAGTACCTTACGCTTCCCTTGCTTACAAAGTCGGTGATCGTTGATAGGACTTCAAGGGCATCAGTGCCATAATCCCACCGGTGCAGTTGATAAATATCCACATAATCGGTTTTCAACCTTTCAAGCGACCCCTTCAGCTGTGAATAAAGTCTCTTCCTGGACAACCCGGTGCTATTAACTCCCTTGCCGAATTCCAGCCCAACCTTTGTGGCAATTACTAGTTCGTCTCTGTAGCCTGATATTGAATCACCTATAATCCTTTCAGATTCACCATTAGAGTATACATCTGCCGTATCAATGAAATTTATTCCTAGGTCAATTGCCTTTCTTATTATTTTTTGGGAAAGCTCACGTGGTGCCATCCAGGGTTCGGTTCCAAAAGACATGCCTCCAAGCGCTATCCTTGAAACCTTTACATTGGTTTTGCCTAAAATCAAGTACTGCATAATTATTGTTATCAGCACCAGAATATATAATATTATTTGTTTATTTTATTACAAAACCATCGCTTTTAGCAGCCTGGTTTTTGCTCTGAAAAATTATGCAATACTGAGAGCAGGAAAAGCACAAAGGGCTTTTGGGATGTGGAAGAACCACCTTGGAGCATCAGTTCCCATGCTGGAATGCACGTGTATTTCATGATCAAATGCACAATTTTAGCTGGGCGTAGTTCACAGATAATATTATAAACAAACCATTACTGACCTATTGTAGATGAACAGAATCAGAAAATTGACTTACGAGTTGATAGGCAAGTATCATGATAAATTTACCGTTGATTTTCAGGCAAACAAGGAATTCATAGAGCAGGTAACTGAATCTGAATCTAAATACGTCAGGAACAAGATAGCCGGATATGTAACCAGGGTAATCAGGAAGGAGAAACTGGCGGCCGAGGTGGCTACTGGTGAGCAGCAGTAAGGAACTGCTATCGTACCGCCTAGAACTGCTGAAAATTAACGAAGTAAGGCCACACGAAGAGGTAAAAATCAGAAACCTTTCCGAGATAATGAATTCTATAAAGCAAATCGGTCTTCAGCTGGATCCAGTAATTGTTGACGAAAAGACAAACGTGGCGCTTGACGGCATGCACAGGATTAAGGCTATCCGGGAATTGCAATTAAAGCGCATAATGGTGGCCAGAGTGGATTACTCCGACCCCAAGATAGGGCTTGAAAGGTGGCTCAGGGCCATCAAGTCGCCATCAATTTCCAAAATTGAGGAGTTGAAGGTGGCACTGAAATTAAAAAGAGTTGAAAGTACGACGGCCGCAATGGAGATGGTGGATTCAGGTGAATCGTCTATTGCATTGATAACAGAAAAAATGGGGCTTGTTTCTTCAATCAGGAGAAGCGGCATTGAGAGGTTTTCACTTATAAGGGAATTTGACAGGAGGGTTTTGGACTTAGAAACGATAAATGACTTTGAAATGCAAAATAAAATTAAAAGCGGATATGCGGTGCTTTATGTTCCGAAGCCCACAAAGGAGGAAGTTGTGGAATCGGGATTGACGGGCAGGTTGTTCCCACCCAAGTCAACTAAACACATAATTCCGCTGAGGCCGGTAAATGTAAGGTGTCCCATAGAGTTGCTAAATGGCAGAATGAGTGACAGCGAGGCAACCAGCATATTTCAGGAACTGTTAAACAGGATGGCAAAGAAAATGATGCCTGCCGGTTCGCTCTATGCCGGCAGGGTATATAACGAGCCACTTGTGCTCTATAATCCATAATGGTCCGGGTGAACTATCCTACTTGAAACTGTGTGTGCCTCATTAGATCTATGTTGCAACCGCAAATATTTTTCATGTATTGCAGTTTAAATTAAAGTAATTCTGAACTAATTCCTAAGCCGTTATTTTAAAATCGATAATTGAATGCGTTCCAGTTCGTTCCACTTAGGTTTCATGTTTCCCCTAATTAAGGCATGCCATAATTATATTGTACGATGAACAACAAAGTTTTTGCAATAGTAATTGCGGCTATAATCATAGTTGGAGGTGCTGGGTATGCCTACCTTTACCTTCCAATTGTAACACCTGCGAATGGATACGCCACCTATTCAGTTCTGCTGACTGACCCACCATCAGTCCCATCAGGGACACAGGCTGTGAACCTCAACTTCTATCAAGTCTCCATACATTTGAACAACGGTTCATGGTTGTACTCGACAGCTAAACAGCAAATCAACTTGATGCAGCTGGTCAATGTATCAAAAGTTATCGCTGTATTTAATATTCCAAAAAATTCAACGATAACGCAGATAAGGCTTTATGTGAGCAATGCCACCATTGTAATAAATGGGAATAAATATACACTGTTTGTTCCTAGCGGCGTAATAAAAGTTCCAGTAACCAACTCCACAGGAATAGAAGGAACCCTTGTTGATCTGCACACACATATTGTTGAATCACATGCCAATAGGGCTACAAGATACATACTCACGCCAGTTGTATCTACCATGCCGATAAACAAGAATGCGGGTCAAAATTTCCATACGTCGCTGCTTTTAACAGATATAGAATCAATAAAGCAAATTTAATTTTTTTGCAATGATATGATAGCAGAATTTAGTAAAGATAAGTAGCGGGGGGTGGATTTGAACCACCGGTCTCCGGGTTATGAGCCCGGCGGGGTAGGCCTGGCTCCCCCACCCCGCTCTTGTCGATTATCACGAATAACCTTGGCGGGTATATAATACTTTCTAAAATGCTTCAGCAAGCATTCACCGCAAGAGCTTGATACTGCGTGCGCAAATCTAATTTGCATATGATAAAGTAATTCGCTTCATTTTTTTTATAAATACTTTTAAATAGGGTTTTGCGGTTTAAAAGTGAGTAAGATTGCCTGATAGTACAATAAAATATATGATAAAAATGAAGTTCAGCATAGAAGGAAT
Organism: Nitrososphaeria archaeon; assembly: GCA_049967195.1. Lineage (GTDB taxonomy): Archaea > Thermoproteota > Nitrososphaeria > Conexivisphaerales > UBA164 > KM4347-05. The sequence continues at coordinate 2,408 of JBMFTE010000020.1, read as the reverse complement.
AGTGGAAAAGGCTGACATAATTGGAGCAATATTTGGACAAACTGAGGGTCTGTTTGGGTCGGAGCTGAACCTAAATGAGCTTCAAAAGAACTGGAAAATAAGCAGAATAGAAATAAACATGCAGGCTAAAAATGACTTGGTTACTGGCGAAATTATTATACCATCTTCAACCGATATAGTAACCACTGCACTTATAGCTGCCATGGTGGAAAGCGTGGAAAAAGTGGGCCCTTGTGATGCTAAAATACAGCTCCTGGAAATTCAGGATATCAGAGAAGCAAAGAGAAAGCAGATTGCTGAAAGAGCTAAGGAAATTTTAAGGGACTGGTACATACGGTCATCCAGCGAAGGGGAAAAGATACAAAATGAAATCTACGAAGTACTGAGACCGGCAAATGTGCTTGAATATGGACAGGATAAATTGCCGGCTGGCCCCACAGCAGAAAAATCAGATGACATAATACTGGTGGAGGGAAGGGCCGACGTTATCAATCTTCAGAGAGCGGGGTATGACAATACTATTGCGCTGAACGGCGTAAAGGTTCCTAATACCGTTGTTCAGCTCAAAGGAAGAAAAAATATGGTGGCCTTCCTTGACGGCGATCGCGGTGGGGACCTGATACAGAAGGAACTTGAGCAGATGCTTGGAAAAATCCAGATATACAGGGCACCTCAGGGACGTGAAGTGGAAGAGCTGACACCGGAGGAGATCAGGTCAATTCTGGAAAAGCAACCCCCTAAGGAGAAGCCACAGCACGTTGAAGTACATATAGATGAAAAACTGCTTTCAAAGGTGAAGGCAGAGTACCCTTCATTAAAGGACACGCTTGAATCGATCATACTGGATAAGGGGTTAAACCAGATTGCGAGGCTACCGGTAAGCGAACTTGTTCAAAATCTAGGAAAGCTCAGCGAAGGCAAACATGTAATACTTGATGGTATAGCAACCCAGAGGCTGGTAAATGCCGCCAAAGAAGCTGGTTATGAAACAGTGATTGCATTTAAGGTGCCAGAAAATTTATCGGTTCCTGAAAACATTTCAGTTTATACATTTTCTCAGCTGGACATTTCCTCATAAGCTTCCAATTAAGTAAGCTTCCACTACTGTATTTTTTTTAACATGGTCTGATTTTATTACTGAAAATGCGTTTGCTCTAAATGGTATACTCCTGCTCGTGCTGTATGTAAATATGGGTGATGCAATAATTTCATTTTTCAATTGGTAAACCTTTAACCATACAACATTGTAAAAATCAGGAGGGGTATCAAAAAATATGTCCCTGTCTATCACAGCGCTCATCACCCTTCTTTCAACGCTGTAACCCAATGTCCGCAACACGCTTTCGCCTATCACTGCAGTTTCTATTATTGATGCCTGGATATTACCTGATGTTACGATGATTGGCTTTTCATTTAAAATATACAAACCGCCAGTCCTTCCAGGCTTGAGCTTTAGACCATGGAATACCTGCTCGGCCCCGCTTGCCAACAGCGCCTCCTTAATTAAATCCCTTTCACCAACACTAGACCCTCCAGAAGTTATAAGCACATCGTAGTTGCTGATCTGCGCTTTTATATTATCAGATATTTCTTTAACATCATCATTTAGTATGCCTAAATCCCTTGCATAAACCCCCATATTTTCTAAAACATGAGTTAAAAATATCGGGTTTGAACTGGTGATTTTTTGCTTTTCATTAAAATTATTTGTTAATTCATTACCCACCGAAAAAATTCCAGCCCTAGCCTGCGGCTTCACTGCTACGTTAGCGATCTTTAAATAATTTAAGAAATATGCAATGCCAGGCGTCAGGATTTCCCCCTTTTTTGCAATGATCTCGTTTGACTTACAGTCAAATCCTGCAGGCATTATGTTTTCCCCCTTTGCCGGCCTTTCAGAAAGCTCTATGTTATCCCCGTTTTTCTTTATATATTCTTTAGGCACCACATATTTTATGTCAGCTGGCAGGTACGCGCCAGTCAATACCTCAATTGCCTGGTCTCCTTCAATTTTACCACTGTAAGCGCTTCCCGGTCCCACCTTTCCGACTACCTTTAGCTCCGCGCTTTCGCTGTCAAAGGCAAAACCGTCAACCATGCTTACCGGTAACGGCGGCATATCGCTATCGCATACGATATCTGACGCCAGTTCCCTGTTTATGGCCTCTTTTATACTCACATTTACATGGCTCCTTTTAACTTTAAACCGGCTGTTTATTCTCTCCAATGCTTCATCAAATGATATCCGGCTGAGCGTTTTTGACATGCTATGTCACATACTATTTAAAGGCTCAAGATAATTGTTTCCATTAAATTTATGCGGCATTAAAATATAGGGATTTTCTAAAAATTAATTGGGGTATTGCAATGGTAAATAACAGGTAACATCATCCATTTCATTTCTCCTC